>JAAUSV010000087.1 GCA_012032525.1 Leptolyngbyaceae cyanobacterium SL_7_1 | reverse complement strand
TTGCAGGGGAGGGAGGGGGGAGGGAACGGGGGCGATCGAGGGAGGAAGTTCAACGATCGTTACCGACTCCAGTTCTGGCTCTGGAGTTGGATCGGGCGCGAGGGGCAGCGAAAACACAAGGACATGCAGCCCCAATGCTGCCAATGACCACGGATGCCACAGCCAGCGAAGAGGAATGGGAAGATCTTTGAGGAATCGAGGGGTTGGCATCGTTCGATCGCCCTGTGCCTTCCAAGCAAGCAGGGGTAACACAAGCAGAAAGTCTTATTGCGAATTCTTATAAAAGTCTAAGTGAAAATCAGTTGTTGAATCTATTCTTGACTAAATTCTGCACTTATGTATTTAATTCTATATTTCTCGGCATAATTTTTGATTGAGAATCTGTTTGAACGGGCAGCTTATGGAGCTTGGGCATCAAATACCAAAAATATTTTGATCCTTAATTGGGAATAACTCTCATTAATAGTACAATACTTCAGGATTCTAATTAAGGGTAGTGTCATCACCGCCTGCCAGTGATGCGTTAGCAACCCCTTTTAACTCAAGGAGCAATTTTCTATGAATATGACTCGGCGTGTCTTTTTGGGCACTGGCTCCGCAGCAGCGGCGATCGCCCTCGGATCGCTTGGGCGTAGCGATCGCAGTTTGGCTCAATCCAATGTGGCGCGATCGGGGACGATCAACCTCTACTCAGCTCGCCACTACGACACCGACGACAGCCTTTATCAAAGCTTTGCCGATGCTACGGGCATTCAGGTCAACTTAGTGGAAGCGGAAGCTGACCAACTGATCGAGCGGATTAAGAGCGAAGGTGGCAATAGCCCTGCCGACCTACTGATGACCGTCGATGCCGGACGGTTGTGGCGGGCAGAACAGGAGGGGCTGTTTGAACCCGTTTCCTCCCAGGTCCTGACCCAAGCGATCCCAGCCAACCTGCGCCACCCAGAGGGGTTGTGGTTTGGCTTATCAAAGCGGGCACGGGTGATTTTCTACCACAAAGACCGGGTCAATCCCGCTGAGCTATCCACCTACGAAGATTTGGCAGATCCCAAATGGCGGGGTCGGGTATTGGTGCGCTCCTCCACCAATATCTACAACCAGTCTCTCGTGGGTTCATTGCTAGAAGTCCACGGCGCTGCCTATACCGAAGAATGGGCACGGGGACTAGCCGCTAACTTGGCTCGTCCACCCGAAGGCGGTGATACGGCGCAAATTCAAGCGGTGGCAGCCGGAGCTGGGGATGTGGCGATCGCCAACACCTACTACTTTGCCCGTCTGCTCAAGTCGGAAAACCCCGAAGAACAAGCCCAAGCGGCTCAAATCGGCGTGTTCTTCCCCAACCAGCGGGGAGACAGTCCGCTAAATCGTGGAACCCATGTCAACATCAGTGGAGCGGGAGTGTTGAAGAGCGCTCCAAACAAACAAGCCGCCGTTCGATTCATCGAACATCTGGTTAGCCGAGAAGCACAGGAAATCTTTGCCCTGGGCAACAATGAATATCCGGTGGTTAGCGGAGTTCCGGTTGATGCGGTGGTGCAGCGGTTTGGCACATTCCGGGAAGACAGTTTGAATGCCGCCGTCTTTGGACGCAATAACGAGGAGGCGTTGCGGATCACCGATCGGGCGGGGTGGCGTTAGGAATGGCGATTAGCGATTAGCAATGAGCCAAAAGCTCATTGCTAATCGCTCTTTTACACCTCCGCCCACTTACGCAATAGATTGGCAAGACTTTTGGAGAGCAAATCGAATTCCGCCGTTTTGCCCTGTTGCTCAAACAGGCGATGACGAGCGGTGTCGAGGTCGAATAGGATTTCCCGATCGCTGGCTTCTCTAACCAAACTTTGCACCCAACTGACAACCACCCAGCGCACTCCCCGCGTCACGGGTTCTACCCGATGCAGGGTGGTGGAAGGGTAGACGATCATCGCTCCTGCATCGAGTTTGAAGGCTTGATCGCCTTGGGTCGTTTCCATCACCAATTCACCGCCATCATACTCCGAGGGCGGATTGAGGAAGAGGGTGAAGGACACGTCCGATCGCATCAGTTCCCCTTCTCCCATGACAGCGTTGTCTACATGGGTGCCGTAGGACATGCCCACGTCGTAGCGGCTGAAGAGGGGCGATCGAATGGCTTTGGGGCGGACTGCCATCTGGAATACGGGGTTGCGCTTCAGGGCAGCGCTCACCCGCTGGGTCAGGGTTTCGCTGGTGTTGCCCTTTTTCAATTGGGTGTTGTGTTTTACTAAGCGGGCGTGCCAACCAGCGGTCAGTTTGCCATCTACAAATTCTGCGGTCTTGAGCTGGCTAATAATTTCCTCTAGCTCCGCTGGCGTTAAGACGTTGCCGATACACAAAATCATAATTTTTCCTCCCATCTGCCGATCGACGGCAGCCATGTCCCGTCTATATCCATTTTTTACACCCTAATGTGTTCTGGAGATTTTCCAATGAAAAAGCAACTGAAACTTTGGCTTGGTGTGGGCGCTTATGTGCTGACCAATGCAGGAGCGGGGGCGATCGCCTCTTCTCTCAACTCGCCTCAAGACTCGTCGGCTAGTTCCATTAACCCAGTTTTAGTCTCTCAAGGTGGCGAGGGCGGTGAAGGCGGTGAAGGCGGCGAGGGCGGTGAAGGCGGTCGAGGGTGCAACTACAACTCCTGGACGGGTGTTTTCTCCCGGTGTTCCGGCTCCCGTGCCCGCTGTTCCTGCTGAGGGGGGCGAAGGCGTCGAGGGCTACGCAGAGCCAGCCGCGTTTCAAGATACGCTCAGTGGTGCAGCATTGGTAAGTGCGTTGCGTGAGGGCGGCTATGTCATCTTCTTCAGGCACGCTCAAACGGAGGTAGATTACGCCGACCAAGTGTTTGCCCGCATGGGGCATTGTGCTACCCAGCGGATGTTGGGAGAGGAAGGCTGGCAACAGGCGCGGGCGATCGGACAAGCCTTTGAAACACTGGCTATCCCTGTGGGAGAGGTTTATTCGAGTGAGTATTGTCGGGCTTGGCAAACAGCGGATTTAGCATTTGGACGCTATGAGAAATTGGCTGCACTCAACTTTCCTCCCTCTAGCGATTACACCGAAGCCCAGATTGCCGAGATGCGTAATAACTTGACTCCCTTACTAACCGCTGTGCCTGCCACTGGAACAAACACCGTGATTGTGGGTCACGATGACCTATTTGATGCTGTTACAGGAATTTATCCTGAACCCCAAGGGATTGCCTACATCGTCAAACCTGATGGACAAGGAGGCTTTGAGATCGTGGCGAATGTAGAATCAGAGGAGTGGATGCAGTTGGCGCAGTAGATGGAGGTGTCAGATCATTCGCTGTTGGCTCTTATTCCGCGTCTTTTCTTCATGGAGCTTCCTCTGGTCTACCATCCTGGTTATGTGGCTCCGTTGCCGATCGGGCATCGGTTCCCCATGCAGAAGTTCAGTCAGCTCCATGATCTGCTTCTCACCGAGGGGTAGTTCATCCTTATCAGTTTCATACTCCCGTGCCGCCTCCGGTTGATTGGCTTGAGCTAGTTCACACTCCAGACTACATCAGCCAATATCGTCAGGGATTATTGGAACCCAGGGCACAGCGTCGCATTGGCTTGCCGTGGAGTCCGGCACTGGTCGATCGCACCTGTTTAGCGGTGGGGGGAACTATCCTCACCGCTAAATTGGCAATGGAACATGGCTTAGCCTGTAACACCGCAGGCGGAACTCACCACGCCTTTCCAGGGTATGGCTCTGGGTTTTGTATTTTTAATGATCTGGCGATCGCGCCCGCGTCCTCCAAACCTTGGGACTGGCTCAGCAAATTTTGATCGTGGATTTGGATGTGCATCAAGGGGACGGCACTGCCTTTATTTTTCAAGACGACCCCAGTGTTTTTACATTCTCCATGCACTGCGAAATCAACTTTCCGGGAACCAAGCAGACGAGCGATCTCGATGTTGCTCTACCGGAAGGCATGGAGGACGACGCTTACTTGCAGTGCTTAGCCAACTATCTACCCGATCTGCTTACCCAGGTCGATCCCGATCTGGTGCTCTATGATGCGGGGGTTGATCCCCATCTGGGCGATCGCCTTGGCAAACTCGCCCTCACCGATACAGGGCTTTATCGGCGGGAAATGCAGGTTTTGAGCACCTGTATCGATCAGGGTTATCCGGTTGCCTGCGTCATCGGCGGTGGCTATGCCGACGATCTCAATGCTCTCGTCTATCGTCACTCCCTTCTGCACCGCGCTGCCAGCGAAGTGTATTGTCAGCAGCGATTGTAATCTACTAATCCCCAACAGTTCATCGCTCAACCCCAACCGCCGCTTTAGGAGACGACGGTGGCACTGGCTTCCGCTTTACTAAGATGGTAGATTTGCCTCGCGGCTTTTTCTCCAAAGAATTGGCACTCCAAGTAAACTCGTCCCATAAAGACGATCGCGATCGATGAATATCCCACAGGACTAGCCCGACTCCGCCCCACAACATCACCAACCCCACCACAAAAAAGCCGATCGCCACCTGGATCAAGCCATTCCACTCCACCATTGTCCGCAGGGCAAGGGTAAAGGTGCTAGCGACAAAGGTAGCGAGGGCGTAGTACAACAGCAATAGTGTGGTGTGCATGGCTTTGCGTCGTTGTCGCAACTGATGGGCGTGGGTTTTCAGCCGAGTCAAAACAGCCCCCATCGATCGCTCTCCCAAGGTTGTGGGCACCCAAGGGAACCATTCTGTTAAAGATTGCCCATCCTCCGATTTGGATAGCTCCAGATAGGCACGATGCCAACTATAGAGTTCCTGACTGATCAAGCTGTGCCGCATTGACAAACCCGTAATCAGAATGATGCAAGCCACGATCATCAAAATTGAGTTGAGCAGGAGTTGAATCAGTTGGCTGGTTTGGTCTACACCCATAACAACCTCAGAAATGAGATGGTACAATTGTATTAGAAGATCGGCAATCCTCCAAGGGCGATTGCCCGCAATTGTGCCGCTGCTTTGATTAATTTTTGTGAAGAATCACAACCAACTTGAGGTAGAATCTCCAGTTTTCCTGTGGAAAACCTCGCTTTTTTTGTGGAAAACATGGGGGAAAGTCGTGGAAAACTGGGCAGTCAACGGGGGAAAAAGCCTTGAGTACAAATGATCTGTGCATAAGTTATCCACTTTTCCACACGTTTTCCACAGGGCGATCGGGGTGGAAGTAATTCAGTTTTCGTGATCCCACAAATTTTCCACAGTTTCCACATCCCTACTACTACTCTTCATTTTAAATTTAAAAATTAGGAATAGTTT
Source organism: Leptolyngbyaceae cyanobacterium SL_7_1 (assembly GCA_012032525.1). Classification (GTDB taxonomy): domain Bacteria; phylum Cyanobacteriota; class Cyanobacteriia; order Elainellales; family Elainellaceae; genus JAAUSV01. The sequence continues at coordinate 9,395 of JAAUSV010000087.1, read as the reverse complement.
CTTTCTTTGATCCGCAAAGAACAAGAAGAACAAATTGAAGCTTTCGGGCAGGGGTGCTAGGATCTCATCCCAAGTCAAATTTTAGCTCGACCCGTTCTACTGTGCTCCTCTCTGCCACTGGTTCTCGTTGCCAACATGAAACTTACTTGCCCTCAAAGCCAACTCAACACCCACCTTGCGCTTGTTAGTCGGGTTGTGTCGTCTCGCCCCACCTTACCGATTTTGGCAAATATTCTCTTTGTCGCCGACCTGGATAGCCAGCAAGTCAGTTTGACAGGGTTTGATCTGAATTTGGGCGTGCAAACGAGCTTTGGGGCGGACGTGGAAACCGGAGGACGGTTGACCCTGCCTGCCAAACTGTTGTTGGATATTGTCTCCCGTCTGCCAGAGGGCGAAATTACCCTAGAGGGAGACACCAACGAAACCCTCGTCACCCTAACCTGTAGTACGGGAAACTACCAAGTGCGCGGCATGAATGCGGATGAATACCCAGAACTGCCGATGGTGGAAGGAGAAGACGTAATTGATTTGCCAGTGGATGCACTGATTGAGGGGTTGCGGGGTTCTTTGTTTGCTGCTAGTGGAGACGAATCAAAGCAGGTGTTGACTGGGGTGCATTTGCTGATGGAGGCAGAGGAGTTGGAGTTTGCGGCAACGGATGGGCATCGCTTGGCAGTGGTGCAAACGCTCAATCCCACCCTAGAGGATGCGACTCCCAAGCCAACCAACGCCAAAGGAAATGCCCCCGCCTTTGATGTAATCGTTCCTGGTAAGGCACTGCGCGAGCTAGAGCGCATGCTGCAAATGCAATCGACTGAAACGATCGCCGTTCATTTTGACCAGGGGCAATTGGTGGTGAAGTGGACCAATCAGCGATCCCACAACTCCTCCGAAGATGCTCCCCCAGTGGGCGGTTGGACAAATCGCCGATTAACCAGCCGTCTGCTAGAAGGACAATATCCCAATTACCGCCAACTCATTCCCCGGCAGTTTTCCCGACAAATGACGATTGAGCGGCGATCGCTCCTGGGTGCCCTAGAACGCATTTCCGTACTCGCCGATCAACGCAACAGCATTGTCAAATTTACTCTGGATAGTGTCAAGCAGGAGTTGGTAGTCTCGGTAGATGCACAGGATGTGGGCAACGGTCGCGAAGCGGCTCCAGCCCAAATTTCTGGAGATGATTTAGAGATTGCCTTCAATGTGAAGTATCTGCTGGAAGGGCTGAAGGTAATGAATACATCTGAGGTGCAAATGCAATTCAACACGCCGACAAGTCCGTCGGTATTATCGCCGTTGGGAGGGACTAAGATGACCTACCTAGTAATGCCAGTGCAAGTAAGATCGTGAGATCAATATCCCCTGGTAGAGTAGGGTACAGCACTATCACACGGCGATCGGGCGTATGCAGGGAAAACATGTGTTATTGACCGGAGGAACGGGCGGGTTGGGGTCAGGCGTCACCTCTATGGTGTTGGCACAGGGCGTGGCATCGCTGACAATTCCCTTCCACAATTCCCGTGAGGTGGAGCGGTTAGAGACGCAGTTATCGGCGGGCGATCGCGCCAAGGTTCGATTCATAGAGACCGATCTGACCAACGAGTCATCGGTGCAAGCGCTAGTTGATCAAATGGAACGGGTAGATGCCGCTATCCATCTAGTTGGTGGATTTTCAATGGGCAAAACCCACGAATACGCCTACGACCAATGGCGCAAAGATTTTCAACTCAATCTGGAAACCACATTTCTAGTGTGTAAACACAGTCTGCGACGCATGTTGGAAACAGGTTACGGGCGCATTGTCACCGTCGGTTCTAGAGGAGCTGTGGAACCGGGTGGGCAGTTGGCGGCATACTGTGCATCGAAGGCGGGGGTGGTGGCGTTGACCCGATCGATCGCCGACGAAACCAAAGACACCAACATCACCGCCAATGTGGTACTCCCCAGCATCATCGACACGCCTAGCAATCGCGCCAGCATAGGCGAGGAACACGCCGATCAATGGGTGAAACCAGAATCCTTAGGACGAGTCATTTGTTTCCTGGCATCCGAGGCAGCAAAGGATTTACGGGGAGCCGTGGTTCCGGTCTATGGAAGTATTTGACTCCTATGCGTGTGATTATTTGTCCCTCACCAGACGCAGTGGGTTATTGGGCAGCCGAGTATGTCAAGCAACGCATCCAATCCTTTGCTCCTACTGCCGATCGCCCCTTTGTGCTGGGATTGCCGACGGGCAGCACCCCCTTGCTGATGTACAAAACTCTAATTGAGTTCTATCAACGAGGCAAACTGAACTTCCAAAACGTTATCACCTTCAACTTAGACGAGTATGTAGGACTCTCTCTTGACCATCCCCAGAGCTATGCTGCCTTTATGCAGCAGCATTTCTTTAGCCACATCGATATTCCGCAGAACCAGATTTATCAGTTAGATGGCATGGCGATCGATCCCGTTGTTGAATGCCAAGCCTACGAAGACAAAATCCGTGTAGCGGGTGGGATTGACCTGTTGATTGGCGGTGTCGGAGAAGACGGACACATCGCCTTCAATGAACCCGGTTCCTCGCTGGCATCTAGAACTCGTAGGGTGAGGTTGAGCGATCGCACCCTCCAATCCAACTCACGCTTCTTCGATCATGAGATCCGCAAAGTTCCCAAATCGGCTCTGACCGTGGGCGTAGGAACAATTCTGGAGGCGCGGGAGGTGATGATTTTGGCGCAAGGAGAACAGAAGGCGATGGCAGTGCAACAGGCGATCGAGGGTAGTGTAAACCACTGGTGGACGGTGTCGGCGTTACAGTTGCATCCGCAGAGTGTGATCGTGTGTGATGAGGAGGCAACGGTGGAGTTGAAGGTGAAGACGGTGAGGTATTTGCGGGGGTTAGATGGCGGAGTTTGAGGGTGCGATCGCGCAACAGTTCGATCGCCTTCAAGGAAACTATATAATCAACCTTTCCAATTTTGTCTGGCTCTAGAAAAGATTTCATCTAATGGCTGTTCCTCGTAAATTTGGCGAGAAATCTCTACATAGTCAGTTGAATTTTGGTTCATCAATGCGAGAAAGCGCAAAGTAGCTGCCATGCCCAACTCTTTCTTGAGGGCAATTAGCGCTTTCATACGAAGTTGAGAGTCATTGAGAATTTGAGCAGAGTCCGCCATAGTTTTTCTCCCCGGATATAGTCAACTGGGTTAATTCCTATGAGTTTTTAAGAAAAACCTGAGTCTTCTTCATTTTGTCGCTTAACAGCTTCAACAATCTGTTCAATTTCTTTTGTAACTAGACTTGATTGGTCGGATTTAGAATAAATTGTTAGCAGAGTAATTTTGGTTGGTGTTTCAACCTGGTAGATGATACGATAGCCTCCACTTTTACCTTTTTGAATATCGCTATTCTTAACCCGTACCTTAAATGCAGTAACACTTAATCCTGATAAACGATCACCTGGGAGTTCTCCCATTTGTAGCTGTTCAACTACAGTCTGAACATCTGAACGAATCTGGCGGTAGCGTTTGTGTAGGATACGGATTTGGCGTTCAAATTCTATTGAAAACTCAAGTTGGATAATGGGGGTTCAATCTCCATCAAGGTTATCCCAAAGTTGAGAAATGGGTTTTGTTTGTCCGGTCTTGACTTCGTGGAGTGCCCTACGGAGACTAGCTGCAATTTCTTCTACACTAATATCTTCCTCATCTTCTATCGTCTCTGCCTGAGAACCTGGAAGTTCCTCAACGAGAATAATAACTCTGACTTGACGATTCTTTAAATGCTCTGGAAGGTCGAGTTTACCGTCTGAAGCAACTGTGGTAGAAAATTCGTAAGCTTTCATGGTGTTAGAGTGTGGATGGATTAAATGTTACTGTTAATAAAAATTTATATCAATGACTTCATCCTCTTAATAGTCATCAGGCGAATCAAACTCAGCTTCTAATTCTGCCTGTTCTACTTCATCAACATAAGGTATCAAGACTTTGCAAAGCATCAATCTCTCTTCTCTCAAAACTTCTCGCATACTCTCTTTAATAAGAACTTTTAGTTCTTGAATTTCCATCTTTACTTATCTCCATTCAGTAGGTTGATTAGTTATCAAACTCGATAGCTCAATCGTTTTTACAATCTATCGCATATTATTTATTGTCTTCTGTTTCTAATTTTACTAATTGTTCTTGTGCCCAGTTTCGTAGTTGTTCATCGGGGTCGTTGATGGCGCGATCGCGCAACAATTCGATCGTTTTGGGATGGGTGGGATAGTGAGCAAGAAGTGCCTTTAAAGCACCTGATCGTGGACTACGACGATCATGTAGGTGTTGCTGCACGAACGGATCAGTCTCAACAACTTCACAAAATAATTCAAATACTTCTGGCGTAGTTGGAAATTTGTCAGCAATTGTTCTAACTGCTGCATATTGTACTACCCACTCTCTATCTTGCTTAACTCGTTCCTTCAGTAAGGGTAAAGTCTCGGCGTGGTTCTGATAGTATTCACCAAGTGCATCCACTGCTGAGAAGCGGGGAATCCAATTCGGCTCATATCTTATTTGCTCATGAAGTAATGGTAGAGTGTCAGGATGATGCTGGTAATATTGAGCAATTGCTTGTATTGATGCCAACTGAGCATTGCCATCTTCCTTATTCTGTTTTGCTTGTTCTTGAAGCCATTCTAGAGTTTCATCGTACTCGTGGTAATATTTTGCGAACGTCAGTACAGCCCGTTGTTGTATTACACCATCAATCTGCGTTTGAACTTGTGTCAAAAACCAAGAAGCTATATCAGGAAAATTTTGAGCAATACGTTCTAAAACAGCATCAGCCGACTGCCAATTTAGACATTTTTCAGTTTGCTCCACTTGTTTTTGAAGAGCCTGCAAGAGGGAAACAGAAACTTGGATAACTGATGTATGTAAGCCGATTTCAGAAAAACAATCAGCCGCTAGAAGGAGATTCATCAAACCCTGCGGTTTAAGCCTACGCTTCCCATCAAGCCAATCTTCCTCTTCTAAAAATATTTCTTGGTCGCATTCCCTCAGCATCAAAAACTCAATTAACTCTCCGGCAAATTTGGCATCAATCGCCCCGCAGATCAACCTTAAAACCTCATGCCAAGTCTCATCCTGCCAGTGCTTCCCAAACACCTCATCCCGTAATTCCTCAAAACTAATCGATCGCTGTTTCTCAAACCGATCGACAATTTCAACCGCACAAAAATACTCCAAAAATGTTCGGTGCATGAACCCATAGGTATCGGCTCCGCGATAGCAGAGAATGAAATTTCGTTCCCGTAGTTGTTGAATTAGGCGATTTGCCTTCTCCCTCGGCTCGCTAAAGCCCTGATGGCGGAGGTAATCCGTTACGATTTGGGTGAGTTGATCAGCGCTAATCAAATTGCCCTTCAATCCTTCCTCACCCGCTTGCATCTCATAGGCAATCAGTCGCAACATTTCCTGCTTTTCTCGCCGCCCGATCGCATCCATCGGCAACTGTAAGCGTTTGTGATCCACATCCCAGTGGTAGAGCAGTACTCGTGAGGCTTGATCATAGAGATCTGCCCGATCGCGGGGCAACTCCTGCCTACGGTTCAAGATTGCCATCATCGTCAGCAACAGGGGATTGTCTGCCAAATTTTGAATCGCTTTGGAGTTGGCGATCGCCTCCTTCAACCGCTGCTTCAACCGCACCTTATCGGAATCGTTGCCCATCGATAGGTCATACCAGCGATCGATAAATTCATGCCGCTCCTCCGTATCGAGGGGTTGAATTGTGAAGTGGCGAAATCCGCTGTGTCGCAGGCGTTCGGGACTATAGCCGATGATGCGAGATGTCACCAGTATCCGCACTTTGGGATATTGCTGAGAAAAGCGAATGATGTCGTCGATTACGGTGGCTTGGGTGGCACGATCGAAAATTTCATCCAACCCATCGAACATGACCAGAGTAGGAAATTCCAGCAGGTGTTGGTGTAATTGCTGCTGATCAAACTGCCAATCGACTCCTCGACCACCGTGAAGGAATTCCAGAAAACTGGCGGAGGGGGCGATCGCATATTCCCGCAACTCAATCAACAGCGGCAGGGTTTCGGTTTTGCCCTCCACCCATTGCAGCGCCAGATATTGCAACAGGCTGGACTTGCCCGATCCGGGATCACCCAAAATCACCGCTCGGTCAGACTCCGCCACGGCTTTCAACACTTTTTGCGCGGGTTGCTGGAAATACTCACGACGATGATATTCAAACGCTTCTGGCGGTAACTCGTGGTTTGAGAACCCGGAGTTTTCGGAAAACTCCGGGTTCTGGCGCAGATCGGAGGGCAAGTCATAGCGCATCGGCGGCAGGGCTTCCCGCACGGTTTGCTCAATGAACATTTGCCATAGTTTGAGGGCATCGGCGCGATCGGTGCTGTCGAGGGTGTATGGCTTCAAATAGCCATAGCTGGATTGCAAACTGGCTCGGTAGGTGTCTACGTCGAATCCAGGGGAGAGTCGGGTGGTGTTGCGGGCAATGTCTTCGAGTAGGTCGGTTTCGAGCAGCGATCGCAACTCTGGATTGGCTTTGACAATGCCTTTGACTTGGTAGACGTATTCTTTGCCCACCCCGCGCCAGTCAAACTCCTCAGTGGGAAATTGCCATCCAGCTCCGTCATACTGCTGCATCCAGATCTGTTTTAACTGGGCGTAGTCGATCTGTTTGCAGCTTCTTTCAAAAGCTTTGCCTAACACAGGACGCACGGCTTTATCTTGCACGAAGCGTTTGAGCGTCGCCCTATAATGATGCTCAATGCTGGTTTCAGGCACATCGTTGAATTGGAGTTCTTTAATGAATCGTTTGATAAAGTAGCCAATTGCTTCTGCCATTGGTGTTTTTAGGGCGGCGGTATGAAGCCGAGTCACTCCAGTATTCAGACATTCTTCAAAAAAATCTTGGACGTATCCCTCTAGAACGGGCTTTCCCAAGTCGAGTACTTGCTCAAGCACACACCTGCTTAGCTCTATCCCGGTTGAAGCGGCTACCCATTCCCACATAATTTAGGTTTAGAGGCGATCGTCTATTGTTTTTACTATCGCACTCTGGTTGAAGAGATGTCATTGCTATGTCAGCATCTACCCCTATGTATGCCCTCATCCCCAGCACGATCTACACCAGTCAGCAAACCCTTACCCACTCTGCTTTATTGATTGAGGACGATCGCATCCTCGATCTGATTCCCACCGCCACCCTACCAACGGATTGTCCTCTAGTCGAGCTTGCCGGACAATCGATCGCCCCTGGATTCATCGATCTACAACTGAATGGTTGTGGTGGTGTGATGTTCAACGATACGATTACAGCCGCGACCTTGGATACGATGCACCGCACCAATCTCAGGAGCGGGACGACGAGTTTTTTGCCCACGTTGATTACCACCCGTGATGCAGATATGGTGGCGGCGATCGAGGTGGTAGATACCTATCGTCAATCACACAGTAGCGCTGTGCTGGGATTGCATCTAGAGGGGCCCTATTTGAATCCCAAGCGTAAGGGAATTCATGCCGAACGGTATGTGCGTCCGCTCGATGGCGCGATGCTCGATTGGTTGCTTGTCCACGCTGATACGGTAAAATTGCTCACGCTTGCGCCAGAGATGGTTTCGCTAGAAGCGATTCACCAACTCAGCGAAGCGGGAATTCTCGTGTCGGCGGGGCATAGTGATGCCAGTTATGAGCAGGCGATCGCCGGATTTGATGCCGGAGTGAGAATGGTAACGCACCTATTCAATGCCATGTCTCCTTGGCAGGGGCGCAATCCAGGGTTGGTGGGCGCTACATTGCAACGCTCTGACGTGTATGCAGGCATCATTGCCGACGGGCATCATGTGCATTTTGCCTCGATCCAGTTAGCACAGCGAATTAAGCAGGACAAGCTGATTCTCGTCTCTGATGCCACGCCGCCAGCGGGGACGCAGATGGAGTCTTTCTGGATTGGGGGACAGGAGGTGTTTTATCGCGACGGTAAGTGTGTCTCGGCGGAGGGGAGGTTGGGCGGGTCGGCGTTGACGCTGATTGAAGCGATCGCCAATTGTGTGCAGCAGATTGGTATCCCATTAGATGAGGCATTGCGGATGGCATCCACCTATCCGGCAGCGGCGTTGCAGCGGGAGGGAGTGGGGGCGATCGCTCCTAACTCCATTGCGAATTTGGTGATCTTTAATTCCCAGTTGCAAGTGACAGGAGTGGTCGATCGGGGACAGTACCAATCCTGCTTCGCCCCTGTGCTGGTCTAGGGAACCACCATCACGGGCGTACCCACTTCTACTTGCTCAAACAGCGCCACGACATCTTCGTTGTACATACGGACGCAGCCATTGGAGGCAGCCTGTCCGATCGAAGAAATGGTTGGGGTTCCATGAAAGCCAATGACGCCATTGGGCATGTGGGCAAAGCCGATCCAGCGGAGTCCCAAGGCGCTATTGGCTCCGGGCGATCGAATTTCGCCCGTCCACGGGTTTTGCCAGATGGGGTTTTCCACCATTTCAAACACGGTGAATTCGCCTACGGGGTGGGCGTGTCTGCTTCACCAATGGCAACGGGGTAACTAGCCAGGACTTCTTCGCCCTGATACAAATAAACCCGTCGCTCTGCCAGCTTCAACATCAGATGCACGGTGGCATTTTCGGAGGGCAGGTAATAATCCAAGCCACCAAGGGGCGGCAAACTCAAGACTGGCAACTCCATTAGTTGGAGATAGTGGTCTGCTGGTGGAGAGTAGCTAATCGTTGCGTCTGTTTGGGCAATGGCAGCAGTGGAGCTTGCCAGGATCAATCCCATACTTAGGGCGATCGTTCCTTGCAATGAAGGATGAGTAGGAGTCCAATTCGTCATGGAATGATCAATCACCAACAGTTAGAAGTCTAAAGCACCCTCACTTATCTATCACAGTTTGGGGGATCTTTCAGGAAAGGGTACAGGAGAAATTGAATGACTTTAATTGTGATATGTCAACAATTTTCAATTTCCCCCGATGGGTTGTATAGGTTGACGTATAACAGTCCTATTAGTTGCGACGATCAATGGTGAGAGGTTTAAAAATGGTCAGTTTAGGGGTCAGTTTAGGAATGAACCGCTGTTTGTGGCAAAGATTGGGCAGCGGCATGATTGTGTTGATGACGGTTTTATCGGGTAGCCTGGCGGCAGAGGCTAGCCCAGGGATGGATGCAGCATTAGACACCCCTGAAGCGGCTGCTTCCCTGCCAGTGCTTTTGCCGATCGAACAGGATAATCGGATTGCCCAATTCTTTCCGTCGATTCCAGACAATCGCCGCTTGATTAGCGTCTTGGGCAACGGTCAAGCCAGTGCGCCTGCCGATTATGCAGGGATTCAATGGTGTTTGGCGCAGGAGACCTGTACCCCAACCCAGAAACTCCTAC
>JAAUSV010000086.1 GCA_012032525.1 Leptolyngbyaceae cyanobacterium SL_7_1 | reverse complement strand
TTTCGTGAATTAGTCCAGTTGGGTCGATCGCTAGAAAACCAATTGCTGCCTTTGGGAATTGTCCGTCGCGATTGGCGACAGAATGTGCAAACCCTAATGGGAGCGCGACCAGACCCCGGTTGGTTTAGCACCACCCGCGCCGCACTGACCAGTTGGCGATCGCTCCTGCCCCGCCGCGCCCACGATGAGGTCAGTGCTATCTTGCTGCATCACAAGGCGACATTGTGTTTATTCGCACCAATCAAATTGGCGGTCACAATCCTGATATTCTACCCTTAGCTCCCACTGTTTTATTGGATAGAAAGGTGCATTGATTTTTGAGTAATTGCTAACAAAAATGCTAATCCGTAAATTGAGTGTATGTGAAGAATTTGTGGCTGGGGATGGCACGTTGCTCAGGGAATTGCTTCACCCAGACAAACAGGCGATCGAACTCCGCTACAGCCTTGCCCATGCGATCGTTCCGGTTGGGCAAACCTCTACCGCCCACTCCCTCAAGACCTCTGAGGTCTATTACATTCTTAGCGGCATGGGAGAGATGCACATTGACGACGAGGTGCAATCGGTCGAACCGGGCGATGCGATCTATATTCCTCCCCATGCTGTGCAATTTATTCACAATAGCGGGCTGGAGCCACTGGTTTTTGTCTGTCTTGTAGACCCGGCGTGGCGCCAAGAAGACGAAACTATTTACTGAAGAGGGTTGCGGCTAGCCATTGATTGCTATCATTGCCACTTCCTAGGCTTATTCAACCCCCGATCGCCAACCTATTCTTAAACCTTAAAGGGTGTGAAACGGGCAAATGTATTCCCATATACAGAATTACCTTCTCCAGAATTGATGCAATCTTTATGACCCACTTTTAATCATTCATCTACCACTGCTTGATTCAATCTAAGCTCCATCGACCCAATCTACCCAGAGGGACCCCCTTTCCACTCAGCTCAGTGAAACTACTGCAATTTCATTAGTCTTCCAGTTAACGTTGTTGATTTAAGGAACTTTCAGTGATGATGTCTAAACTAGCGCTCAGAAAAAGGAGAAGCAGACGGCGATCGACCCCATTGGGGCAGCTCGTTGGTAATGCCTCCACTACGTTGAAAAATCTCCCCAGTTTAATTAAGCAGCTTTCACCCAATTGGCAAGCGTGTATTCCTCTGGTGGTTTTGGTGATGTTGGTCAGCAGCACCGCCGCTGTTGCACAGGATGCACCCCCCATTGAAGAGGTCGCCAGCGGTTTACGCATCGGCTTAGATACGATGTGGGTGATGATTGCGGGCTTCTTGGTGTTCTTCATGAATGCTGGTTTCTGTATGTTGGAAACAGGCTTCTGCCGCCAAAAGAACGCGGTCAACGTCTTGTCCAAAAACCTGATTGTGTTTGCCCTCTCTACCGTTGCTTTCTGGTTCATTGGCTGGGGCTTGATGTTTGGCGATGGCAATCCCTTCTTTGGCACTCAGGGTTTGTTCTTCCTGACGGGTGCTGACAATAGCCCCGCCACGGGCGATGCCTACGAAGGGGTCTACGGTGCCATTAGTTGGACGGGCGTACCTCTGTTTGCCAAATTCTTCTTCCAGTTGGTGTTTGCGGGAACGGCTGCCACGATCGTCTCTGGAGCGGTGGCAGAGCGGATCAAGTTCATTGACTTCTTGATCTTTAGCCTGTTGTTGGTGGGGGTTGCCTACCCAATCACGGGTCACATGATCTGGGGCGGTGGATTACTGGCGGGTGCTGGTTTCTGGGATTTTGCGGGTTCCACCGTGGTTCACGCCGTGGGTGGATGGGCAGCTCTGATGGGTGCTGCCTTCCTTGGTCCTCGGATTGGCAAGTTCAACAGTGACGGATCTGCCAATGCGCTTCCCGGTCACAACATGAGCATTGCCACCCTGGGTGCGTTGATCCTTTGGTTGGGCTGGTTTGGGTTTAACCCTGGTTCGACAATGGGTGTGGGTGATGGTTCCTTGATTGCGCACGTTGCCTTGACCACCAACATCGCTGCCGCATTTGGTGGGATTGCAGCCGCCATTGTGGCGTGGAGTATGTTGGGCAAGCCCGATCTGTCCATGATTATCAATGGTGTGTTAGCTGGTCTGGTGGCAGTAACGGCTCCCTGTGCCTTTGTTTCCGTTCCAGCCGCTGCGATTATTGGTGCGATCGGTGGTGTTTTGGTGGTGTTTGCGGTTGGGTTTTTCGATCGCCTCAACGTTGACGATCCGGTGGGTGCTATTTCAGTCCACTTGGTCAACGGGATCTGGGGGACGTTGGCGGTTGGCTTGTTTGCCGTTGGTCCCGACAATGAAGCGTTAAACCTTTATGCTGATGGGCTGGGTCCTGCTGCTGGCTTATTCTACGGCGGTGGCTTCGGGCAACTGTTCATTCAGTTCATTGGGGCAATGTTGGTGGGCTTGATTACCGTAGTGCTTTCCTCGATCTTCTGGGTTGTCCTCAAGGCTATCTTGGGCATCCGGGTGACTGCCGAGGAAGAACTGCTGGGCTTGGACATCGGCGAACACGGCATGGAAGCCTATGCTGGTTTCGTTAAGGATGCAACGGGTATGCCCACTGGACCCGTGGATGTTTCCCACAACCCCGGTGGCGTGGCTGGCACGATGATGTAATTGGATTTTGTATAGTAAAAAGGGGTGCCCCCTCAGGAGCACCCCTTTTTACTGAAACTCGTTTATTGGAACTTGGAGGACAGCGAATCACTGATTGCGATCGCCATCCAACTCCTACCAGGTTTCCGCCGACAACGACGCCAATTCTTCCTGGGAAATGGATTGGTTAAACAACACCAGCGTGGTGGTTTTGTTTTCCTCAAAGCCAATACGTTCGTAAAATTTTTGTTGATTCGTCGTCATCAAGTAGACCCGTTCTACCCGATTGACATGGGGATGCATCAGCACCGTTTCCACCAACTTGCGCCCCAAGCCTGCCCCTTGATAATCGGGGTGAATCGCCACATCCCAAATGGTGGCTCGGTAAACCCCATCCGATGTGGCACGGGCAAACCCCATTAGTCGATTGTCATCCCAGGCTGTCACCACGGGCTTGCTGTTGGCGATCGCCACTGCCCAGTCTTTAAGCTGGCGATCGCGTGCCCAAAACGCTGCTTCTTGAAACAGACGTTGCACCTGGGGCAGGTCGATCGATCGATTACAGCTCGATTGCACCGAGTCATCGTGAAGGCAAAATTGAATGTGACGGAAATCCATCTTCACCAAGCTTCCCTCGCAGGCAGAACAACTAAATCATCCAATTGGATGATTAAACTGGTAGAAATTAAGCCCAATCAGGCGGATGACGGGGCAAGCGCGTTGAAACAAATAGTATCAATCGTCAGTCTCGATCTATCAGAATATCCCCAATTGAGAATTTGGACAGCACCCGACTTCCGTAGATGGGGAATTCATGACAAAATCAACTGCATGTCAATTCAATATGGTTCATTCGCCTAACCCAATGCTTCCCCCAACTGTAGGATTCAAGCTTCATCCTCTCGTCCCCCGCAAACGACGCCGATCGCCCGTGATTGTGTTCTTGTTACTGCTGGTTTGCAGCGTTGTTTTAGGGGTGGGCTTAGCACAGGCGATCGAACCCCCGATTGGCACGGTTGACCCGATTCCTCCCCAGCAGGAGCTTGGGCAAGAGCTTTATCTAGAAAACTGCGCCACCTGCCATATTGGCGTTCCTCCGGCTGTCTTGCCGACACAGGCATGGGCAGAGATTTTGCAAGATACGCGCCACTTTAGTATCGAATTGCCTTTGCTGACCAATCCGACGTTGGCGATCGTGTGGAACTATTTGCAGGCAACGTCGCGCCCCTACCCGGTCGATCAACGGCTCCCATTTGGCATTGACGATTCTCGCCATTTCAAAGCCCTCCATCCTAGGGTAGAAACCCCCCGCCCCGTCCAACTCAGCGGCTGTGTCACCTGCCACCCCGGAGCCGCAGACTACAATTTCCGCAGCCTGACTGCGGAATGGCAAGATGCACCCTAAAATTCGCGCTAGGCTTAGAGGCGATTAGCCCCGTTAGCGACCAGCCAATAGCGACCCACCGATGGCTTGGAAATCCCTTTTGCGTCCGCTCACCTACCGATCGAGCCAGCTCCCCTTGCGCGTTGTCTTGGTCGTGCCATTTGTGGTGCAAATTGTGGCGGCGGTGGGGTTGACCGGGTGGTTGTCTATGAGGAGTGGGGAGCAAGCGGTTAATCAGGTGGCAACCCACTTGAGGAGCGAGGTGACCGATCGCATCCGTCAACACCTGCACACCTACCTGGAAACACCCCAACTGGTGAATCAGCTTAATGCAGAGGCGATTCAGGCAACCTATATTGACCTCAATGATCCGGCTCAACTAGAAGACCATTTTCGCCGACAGGTGCAGCGGTTCCCGACGCTGACGCTGGTGGGCTATGGCAGTGCGGAGGGCGACTTTACAGCGGTGGAACGCTCGATCGAGGGAACAACGTTGCGCGTCCTACGGGCGGGGGAAGCCACCAATGGAAATTTGCACATCTTGCCGATCAACGCAGCCGGCGATCGGGTGGGGCAAACCAAATTTAGGCTGCGCTACGATCCACGCATGCGTCCCTGGTATAGCGATGCTCGACGGGCAGGAAAAGCCACGTGGAGCCAGATCTACACCGATTTTACAGACCCCCAATTGGTGATCACTGCCAGTTTGCCGCTTTATGACGCTTCAGAACGATTGCAAGGGGTTTTATCCACCGATCTGCTGTTGGCGCGGATGGGAGATTTTCTCAAAACCTTAGATATCAGTCCCTGTGGGCAAACTTTCATCGTAGATAAAGCGGGCTTGTTGGTTGCCAGTTCGACTCAAGATCCATTTGTAGTGAAGGCTGGCGTAGTGGAGCGGCTGCGAGCATCGGATTTGCCGCTGACTCCCTTGCCCACGGTAAACCAGCAGTGTCACACGCCCAACTTGATCCCCTTGACTACCCAACACTTACAAAGCCAATTGGGGGACTTTACCCGGATTCACGGGACGCACCAGTTAAGGTTTTCTGTTAACCATCAACGGCAGTTTGTCCAGGTGACGGAATATCAAGATGCCACGCTCAATTGGCTGATTGTTGTATTGGTGCCAGAACAGGATTTTATGGCACAAATTCAGGCAAACCGTCGGCTCACCACCTTGCTTTGTCTGGGGGCATTGGCGGGGGCGATCGCCGTCGGCTTACTCACCTCTCGCTGGATTGCCCTGCCAATTTTGCGGGTGAGCAAAGCTGCCCAAGCCCTATCTCAAGGAGATTGGGAGCAACACGTGCCCGTCGAGCAGGAAAACGAATTGGGGGTGATGGCGCAGGCATTTAACCAGATGGCAGCCCAATTGCGATCGTCTTTCACCAAACTGGAACAACGCAACCAGGATTTGCAGGATGTCAACCAGGAACTAGAAGATCGGGTAGCTGCCCGGACAGCAGCGATCCAAGCCACCAATGAAGAATTGCGCCAAGCCAAGGAAATGGCAGATGCTGCCAACCGTGCCAAGAGCGAGTTTCTCGCCAACATGAGTCATGAGCTGCGAACGCCACTCAATGGAATTTTGGGGTATGCCCAAGTTCTACAAAAACAAACCAATCTCACTCCTCAACAACAGGAGGGGGTACAAATTATTCAACGCTGCGGTGGACATCTGTTGTTGTTAATCAATGACATCCTGGATCTCTCCAAGATCGAAGCCCAGCGGATGGAGTTGCAGATCAGCGAGTTCAGTTTGTTGGAGTTGTTGGCAGGGATTAGTGATCTGTTCCAACTGCGGGCAGATCAAAAGGATATTTCCTTCCTGTATGAACCCGCGATCGACCTGCCGGACTCGGTGGTGGGAGACGAACAGCGATTGCGGCAGATTTTAATGAATCTGTTGAGTAATGCGGTGAAATTTACCGATCGCGGCGGGGTAATATTTCGCGTTGAGCACCGTTTAGATCGGAGGGATTCTCTACCAAAAGCCCTGATCCGGTTTCAAGTGGAAGATAGCGGGTGTGGCATTGCCCCAAAGGATTTAGACGATATTTTCCTGCCGTTCCAGCAGGTCGCCGATCGCCGCCATACGGCTGAGGGAACGGGTTTAGGCTTAGCCATCAGTACCCGGCTAGCGGCGATGATGGACAGTCAGATCCATGTCCACAGTCGCGTGGGAGAAGGCAGCACGTTTTGGTTTGAGGTGGCATTG
Source organism: Leptolyngbyaceae cyanobacterium SL_7_1 (assembly GCA_012032525.1). GTDB lineage: Bacteria > Cyanobacteriota > Cyanobacteriia > Elainellales > Elainellaceae > JAAUSV01. Next base: position 8,539 of record JAAUSV010000086.1, on the reverse strand, counting down.
CCAATTGGGATAACCCAGTCAGTTCGATCGCAGGACAACCCGTTGGTGATTGGGTTCAAGGGCACCTGCAAGCTGTTGATTGTGGATGACAATACCTACAACCGCTCCTTCATGGTCAACCTGCTTGCCCCGTTGGGATTCTCACTGATGGAGGCGATCGATGGGCAGGATTGCCTGAGCAAAGCTATGGAGTTTCAACCCGATGTGATTTTGATGGATTTGGTGATGCCAGTGATGGATGGATTCACCACCACGCAGCGCCTACGCCAATTGCCCCAGTTCACAGACGTGGTGATCATTGCTGCCTCTGCCAGCGCCTTTGAGCAGGATCAGCAACGCAGTATTGCTGTGGGCTGTGATGATTTTATTGCCAAGCCGATCGCCCTTAATGCCCTACTCGACATCCTTTACAAGCACCTGAAGCTGGAGTGGAGCTATGCATCGCCGCCAGTGCAACCAATTCCAATTGCATCCCATCAATCGTCTTTGGTGATTCCACCCGCCGAGGTGTTGTTGCCCCTCCAGCAGATGGCACGCATTGGGGATATTCAAGGGATTCTCCAAGCGACTGAGAGGCTGGCTCAAACCAACCCCCAATGGTCTACGTTTGCCCTAGCTCTCCAGCAATTTGCCAAAGGATTTCAAATTAAAAAAATTCAAGAACTGGTTGATTCACCACCAGAACAAGCGAACCACTAATCACAACCCCTTTCCTACGCCGAAACTGGAATTTGTAAAAACTCCCGAACGTGTTGCAGGTAAGTTTCTGCATCCTCCAACATGGGGAAGTGCCCGGTGTTGGACATGACAATTAGCTCGATCGCCGGATTTAGGGCAGCCGCTTGGCGTCCCATCTCAGCCGGAATAATCTGGTCGTATTCCCCAGAGACCATCAGGGTAGGAACTTGTAATTGGGCAAATTCTCCAGGCATAACTTCGACTGCTTTCTTGCTAACGCAGGTGTAGATCGTGCCCAGAGCCGTGTCATAGTCAGCAATCAGGAAATCCTCTAGAAACGCCTGACTGATCGCATGGGGCAGGGGACGATGGAGGAACCGTGCCATGAATAGCCGATCGACCCCCGGAATTTTGCCCAACCAGCGGGGACGGAACCGCACCACATAGCCACCAAACTGGTAAAACGCCGCAAACGCCCGCTCATTGTACTCAAAAATGCCATTGCAGGTGAGAATTGCCCGCTCTACCCGCTCTGGGTAGCGATTAAGGAAAAATACGGCGATCGACGCCCCGGCGGAATGGGCATTTAGGTAGACCTCCCCCAGCCCCAAGGCATCTAGGAATAGGGCTAGATCATCGGCATAGCTCTCCAGTTCATAGCCCAATGCCGTCACCTCTGGGGGCACAGGGGCAGGGAGAATCGATCGTCCAAATCCCCGCAGATCGTAGAGGAGGCAATCAAATTCCTGCTTTAGCGCTTGCGCGGTCGATTCCCAGTATCGCGCCGACCCTGCCCAGCCATGCACAAACACCATGACTGGTTTTTCAGCACCCGGACGGTCAGACGTAGTGATCCACTCGTAGTAGTGGTCTACCCCACGAACAGTAATATAGGACATTGAATTCGATGGATTTTAGGCAGATTCAGGCTTGGGCAACGAGGAGGGGTGGAGCAGTAGCTCGGAGGTCGATCGCTTCTCCACCATCTCGCGAGTAATAATACAACGGGTGACATCCTTGCGGGAAGGCAGTTCATACATAATGTCGAGCATCAACTCTTCCACAATGCTGCGTAGGGCTCGTGCCCCAGTTTTGCGACGGTAGGCTTCCTTGGCGATCGCCCGCACCGCGTCTTGCTTAAACTCTAGCTGCACACTGTCCATCTTTAGCAGCTTTTGATACTGCTTCACCAGAGCATTGCGAGGTTCGGTTAGGATGGCGGCTAGGGCGTCTTCGTCTAATGGGTCTACCACCGCGACAACGGGAACGCGACCGATGAATTCAGGAATCATGCCAAATTTCACCAGATCATCCGGTTCCAGATGCTTGAGCACGTCTGCTGCCCGTTTTTCCTTGGGTTGGTTGTCCCCTGGTTGAATGAAGCCGATCGATTTCTTGCCAATCCGTTGCTCTACAGCTTTTTCTAGACCAACGAACGCTCCACCGCAGATAAATAGAATATTGCTGGTGTCAATCTGGATGCAATCCTGGTAGGGATGCTTGCGTCCGCCCTGAGGGGGGACATTGGCAACCGTTCCTTCTAGCATTTTCAACAGGGCTTGCTGAACTCCCTCCCCGGAAACATCACGGGTAATCGAGGGGTTTTCGCTTTTTGCGGGCAATTTTTATCGATTTTCGTCGATGTAGATGATGCCGCGCTGCGCTTCTTCTACATCGAGATCGGCGACCTGCAACAAGCGCAGGAGAATATTTTCAACGTCTTCGCCCACGTAGCCCGCTTCCGTCAGCGTTGTGGCATCTGCGACAGCAAAGGGCACATCCAGTAATTCTGCCAGGGTTTGAGCCAGCAGGGTCTTGCCACAGCCCGTTGGACCGATCAACAAAATGTTGGATTTCTGCAACTCTACTGGATCGTCTACTTTGCCCTTATTTTGGGCGTAGCTCAATCGCTTGTAGTGGTTGTATACCGCCACTGAAAGTACCTTTTTTGCCTCATCTTGCCCAATCACGTGCTCATCCAAATGCTTCTTAATTTCCCGTGGCTTGGGGATCTGGTTGAGGGCAGGGCGAGAATTGCGGGCGGGGCGCTTTTCGGGCTGCTGTTCACGACGAGGGGAGGATTGGGGCACGGCGGCGCTGGAGTCAAACAACTCCTCATCTAAAATTTCGTTGCACAGGTCAACGCATTCATCGCAAATATAAACACCAGGTCCAGCAATCAGCTTGCGAACCTGTTCCTGCGACTTTCCACAGAACGAACATTTGAGATGGGAGTCGTATTTAGACATGGTCTCCTCTTATTTCACAGTAGTGAAAGGTTCCTTAGCCGCAGGCGAATCGGATCGGTAGATTACTTGGTCAATCAACCCATAGTTCTTAGCATCTTCGGCTGACATAAAGAAGTCTCGCTCGGTGTCAGCTTCCAGTTTTTCGAGGGGTTGACCAGTATGATAAGCCAACAACTCGTTGAGTTGGCGTTTGTGATACAAAATTTCCTTGGCTTGAATCTCGATGTCTACTGCCTGACCCTGCGCACCCCCCAAGGGCTGGTGAATCATGATGCGTGAGTGGGGAAGGGACATGCGTTTTCCAGCGGCTCCCGCCGTCAGCAAAAAAGCCCCCATACTCGCGGCTAAACCATAACAAATGGTAACGACATCCGGGGTGATTTGTTGCATTGTGTCATAGATCGCCATCCCTGCCGTCACCGAACCGCCGGGCGAGTTGATGTAGAACTGGATGTCTTTTTCGGGGTCTTCGGCTTGCAAAAACAGCAACTGCGCGACGATCGAGTCTGCCACCGTATCGTCTACCTGAGTCCCCAGGAAAACAATGCGATCGCGCAGCAAACGGGAGTAAATATCAAAGGCTCGCTCTCCCCGACCCGATTGCTCGACCACCATTGGGATGACCGCTTCAATGGCAGGGAATTGGGAGAGGGAGGAAAGGGTAGCAGCACGGGTGCTGGTTAGTGCCAAATGGGGCGAGTGAGCATTGAACAATTTAGACATACATGATCTCTAGTTCTATCCGACATTATGCCTTAACTGACTTGGGACTGGTAAGCAATGGAGAGTCATCGGCAAATCTTCCACTTTGATTCACGATGACGAAAACGCTCCACTGCTCACCGTTAGGCGGCTGGGGCGTTAATCCTTAGAAGATTTAGATTCCCCTTTTTTCTTCGATTTACTGGTTGCCTTTGGTTCCTCGATCGCGGCATCCTCTACTGCACTAACCTCTGACTCCTCTTCAGACTCATCGATCGCCACAGCAGCGTCCTCGTCGTCTTCGTCTTCGTCTTCCTCGTCTTCGTCCTCCTCAATTTCGACTACTGCCTCCACAGTAGCAACCGCATCGATCTCCTCAGAGACGGGATCAGACAATGATTCTGCATCACTGTCCTCTTCAGTGAATTCCTCGTCCTCTAGTTCCTCATCCTCCAATTCTTCTGTCTGGAGTGTTCCTTCTGGAACGAGTTCGATCGTGGCATTGTCAATCAACCAGTCAAAGATTTTCTCTTTAACCACATCTTCTTCTACCAACTCCCGCAGGCGTTGCAGATCCACCTCGCCTTCCTGGTAGTTCTGTTGGAATTCCTTGACTTTGGCATTCACCGCCTCTGGGTCTGACTTGATCGACTCCAACTCAGCGATTTTGCCCAGTGCTAGGGTGCGCTGGAGTCGGGCGATCGCCTCTGGACGTGCCCGATCGCGCATTCGCGCCACCAATTCATCAGTCAAAAACTGTTTGATGTCAATGCCTTGGCGGCTAAACTGCATGGCGGTTTGGGTGACGAGGTAGTTGACCTCCTGCTTGATCAAGGTTTCGGGTAGCTCGACCTCGATGTGCTTGACTAGCTCATTTAGCAGTGCCGTTTCTTTGTTGGAGCGGGTGCGCTGCTCGGCTTCTTCTTTAAATCGAGCCTCGATCGAGGCTCGGAACTCCTCTAGGGTCTCAAACTCACTGACATCCTCGGCAAAATCGTCGTCGAGTTCCGGCAGTTCCTTCTCCTTCAACTCCTTCAACGTCACGGTGAAGATGGCTGGTTTGGCGGACAAATCCTCCTGCATGTAATTCTCTGGGAAAGTGGCATGAACCTGTTTGGTTTCGCCCAAGTTCATGCCAATGATGCCGTCGATAAAACCGGGAATGAATTTGCCTTCACTCAGCTCGATTTCAAAATCCTCCGCACTTCCCCCTGGAATTTCCATCGGTTCGTCCGTTTCGTTTTCTGGGACGATTTGACCTGCAAAATCCACCGTGGCAATGTCCTTGGCTTGGGCGGCGCGTCCCTCTACGGGAACCAGGGTGGCGGCACGATCGCGATACTCCTCAATTGTTTCATCCACCTTGGCAGGATCAAAGGCGATTTCCTCTGCCTGCACGTGCAAGTCTTTATACTGATTCAGAGTGATTTCTGGCGGCACATCCACGGCGGCGGAAAAGGTGAGCGCCGCTCCGGGTTCAAATTGCTGGATCAGATCCTCAAAGGGCGATCGCAATTCAAAGCTGCCAATGGCGTTAATTTTTTCTTGCTCGACTGCCTGCTTCAACGTACTTTCCATCAGGTCTTCGAGGGCAGCGGCTTTGATGCGACTGGTGCCAATGCGTTGAATGAGAATTTGCCGGGGCACTTTGCCCTTGCGAAATCCTGGAATGTTGACATTGCGGACAAATTCCCTCAACGCTTTTTCATATGCCTCCCTGGACATCTCCGGGGTGATTTCAATCTCTAGTCCAATCTGGCTGGCGGGAAGCTTTTCTTGAGTAATTTTCATGAGGATTCTCTTGGCACGGTCGTGGGCGATCGGGCTGTCTAGCTCAACCTAACTGCAACTAGCTATAATAGCCGATTCTGATTCAGACTGACTGATCTCTAATGCTATCTCTAGGCTTAGTGGTCGGGGGGAGAATCCAAGAATCTTTTAAACCCGGCGATCGTCGGGTATGATGGGGGCAGTCAAGTTACTTCATCCCAGCGATTACTCGAAGAAGTCAGTTGTAGAAGGCAGTCGAAAACGCGATGAAGCAACGGTAAAGTTTTTCCAAAATGCGATTCACCAACAGTCGGTGAAACCGCTACCCACTATCCCGCTACCCATCTTATTTAAATTTCTAGCTTGATTAAACTTAGTGAACTGATTATTTGGAGGAAACAACTTGCCCAAGTCTTACAAAGTTGCCATCTTGGGGGCAACAGGCGCTGTTGGTACTGAACTGATTCAATTACTCGAAGACCGTAATTTCCCGATCGCCGATTTAACGCTATTGGCATCGCCCCGTTCCGCTGGGCAACTGTTGTCTTTTAAAGGCGAATCGTTGCCGATTGATGTGGTAGGCGATCGCTCCTTTGATGGCATCGATTTGGTGCTAGCTTCCGCTGGCGGGTCTACCTCCAAGCAGTGGGCATCCAAGATCGTAGCAGCGGGGGCGGTGATGGTAGACAACTCCAGCGCCTTTCGGATGCAGCTGGATGTGCCGCTGGTGGTTCCAGAGGTCAATCCCCAAGCGGCGGCGTCCCACCGAGGCATCATTGCTAACCCCAATTGCACGACGATCTTGATGAATGTGGCAGTGTATCCGCTGCACCAGGTGCAACCCGTTCAACGGATTGTGGCAGCTACCTACCAATCCGCCAGTGGAGCGGGGGCGCGGGCAATGGAGGAGGTAAAAATCCAAAGCCGAGCGATTCTTCAGGGTGACCCTCCTGTTCCTGAAATCTTTCCCTACCCGTTGGCATTCAACCTGTTTCCCCACAACTCGCCGTTAAATGAGAATGGCTATTGCGAGGAGGAGTTGAAGATGGTCAACGAAACCCGCAAAATTTTTAATGCTCCGGATCTGCGAATTACGGCAACCTGCATACGGGTTCCCGTCCTACGAGCACATTCTGAAGCGATTAATATAGAGTTTGAACACCCCTTCAGCGTTGCCGAGGCGCGAGAACGGTTGAGCCAAGCACCGGGCGTGAAGTTGGTGGAAGATTGGCAGGCAAACTACTTCCCCATGCCGCTAGATGCCGCCGGACAAGATGATGTGTTGGTCGGGCGGATTCGACAAGATATTTCCCATCCCAATGGTCTTGAACTCTGGTTGAGTGGCGATCAGATTCGCAAGGGGGCGGCGCTCAATGCTGTACAAATCGCTGAATTGTTGGTTGCCCACGATTGGTTGCATCCGGCAGAAGCGGCGATCGGGGTTGGAGCAAATTTAGGGTGATAGAGTAAAGGGGATAGGAGCCTGCCGATCGGGTTCTGCTGATTTTCCCGTGTGATTCCCTACAATGTACTAGGAGTGGTTTGAGTGTGTCTGTAAAGACATTTGGACGAGTGCTAACGGCAATGATCACCCCCTTTCAAGCAGACGGGAGTGTGAATTATGCAATGGCAGAAGCCTTGGCAAACCATTTGATCGATCACGGTACTGATACCTTGGTGATTTGTGGTACAACAGGGGAATCACCGAGTTTAAGTTGGCATGAAGAGTACGATCTTTTCCTAGCCGTTAAGCAAGCCGTCGCTGGTCGGGCAAAGGTGATGGCAGGGACGGGGTCAAATTCTACCGATGAGGCGATCGCTGCCACTCAAAAAGCCGATAAGATAGGATTGGATGGATCATTGCAAGTAGTTCCGTACTACAACAAGCCACCTCAAGAGGGTCTCTATCGTCACTTTCAGGCGATCGCCAAAGCCAGCCCTGATCTGCCGCTAATGCTGTACAACATTCCTGGACGTACAGGGCAGAATTTGTCACCCGAAACCGTGGCTCGGCTTGCCGACATTCCCAATATCGTCGCCATCAAGGAGGCGAGTGGTAGTTTGGATCAAGTCAGTCAAATTCGTGGCACAACGCCTGCTGATTTTGCCATCTATTCGGGTGATGATTCCCTTACCCTACCGATGTTAGCCGTAGGAGGTCAGGGGATTGTTAGTGTGGCAAGTCACTTGGTGGGCAAGTCGTTGCAGCAGATGATTCAAGCCTTTGAAGCAGGGCAATGCCAGACAGCGTTGCAGATTCATCTGCGTCTGTTCCCTTTGTTCAAAGCGCTATTCATCACCACCAACCCCATTCCCCTGAAAGCGGCTCTAACCTTGCAGGGATGGGATGTAGGGTCTTCTCGCCTACCCCTGTGCGAGGCGACACCAGAGGTCATTGAGTCATTGCACACCGTCATGGCTCAACTAGAGTTGCTACCCCAAGCATGAAGGGTGGGGCGCCAATGCATGGGTTCTGAGCGCGAACCCCAATCCACAAGTTTCTCTAAAACTGAATAGCCCGTTTCAGCTTCCCGTGAAGCCATCTTGTCCTAGCTCACGTTGTGAATGGAGTAATTCAGCTCTCTTCTACCTGTTCTGTTAACCTTTCTACATTTTTTGAATTTTAAGGATGTCCATGACTCAAACTGGATCGCTGCCGACACTCAAGATCATCCCACTGGGTGGTCTCCACGAAATTGGTAAAAATACCTGCGTTTTTGAAATCAACGATGAAATCGTTTTGCTAGACGCTGGGTTAGCCTTTCCGACGGACGGCATGCATGGTGTCAATGTAGTGTTACCAGACACCACTTACTTGCGGGAAAACCGCCACAAGATCAAGGGAATGATCGTCACCCACGGTCACGAAGACCACATCGGGGGGATTGCCTTCCACCTCAAACAATTTGATATTCCGATAATCCACGGTCCTCGCTTAGCAATGGCACTGTTGCGCGACAAGTTGCAAGAAGCGGGGGTCGCCAATCGCACCGAACTGCGAACCGTAAAGCCCCGCGAGGTCGTGCGCATCGGTTCCTCTTTCCTGGTGGAATACATTCGCAATACCCACTCGATCGCCGATAGTTTTACCGTCGCCATCCACACCCCCGTCGGTGTGGTGATTCACACGGGCGACTCAA
>JAAUSV010000085.1 GCA_012032525.1 Leptolyngbyaceae cyanobacterium SL_7_1 | reverse complement strand
GTATGTGGGGGTTGACTATGCTGCAACCATGGTTGCAGCATGTCAAAAGCGATTTCCATCGGCTTCTCAAGCCTTGCAGTTTGCAGTTTGCGATGCTAGGGACATGAGTCAGTTTAGTGATGATTCGTTTGATTTGATCCTATTCAGTTTTAATGGCATTGATTACAGCTCCCATGGCGATCGATTCAAGATATTTCAGGAAGTTAGCAGAGTCGGTAAATCGGGGGGGTATTTTTGCTTTTCAAGTCACAATCTCCAGGCAATGGAACGGGAGTTTAACTGGAGAACCCAGATGAGCCTCAACCCGGTAGTGACGTACACTAATCTGATGATGTTGGCTTTGTTGCGCCTGTTTAATCGATCGCTCACCCTAACTCAACTGCAAACATCTACCCACGCCACACTGGTCGATGAATCCCACAATTTTCAACTAGAAACCTACTACATTAGACCGCAAGCGCAAGTCAATCAGTTGCAGTCAAACTTTGACCACATTCGGGTGTTCTCTTGGACGAGCGGATTAGAAATCACAGAGGAAAATCAGTGGCGTTCTAATACGGACATGTGGCTTTACTACCTGTGCACTATCAAATAAATCTGCGGTAAACCGAGCGGAGACAAAAATAGTATTAACTCAGGGTAGTTGAACCCGCGTTCCGGCTTGACCCGTCAAGATGGCAGTAGCATCCTCCAAGCGACCGATTCCGGCAATACCGCCGGTCTGCTCAACAAACTGACAGACTGCTTCCACCTTGGGAGCCATGGAACCGGGGGCAAAGCAGTAGTGCCGCAATTGCTCTGGTGAAACATGGTGGAGTGGCTGAGCCGCTGGAGTTCCCCAATCGGTATAAACCGCATCCACATCGGTCAGCAACAGCAATGCCTCTACCGTTAGCGAGGTTGCCAGGAGTGCAGCCGCCAAGTCTTTGTCAATCACCGCTTCCACGCCCCGAATTCCTCCGGTAGGAGTCACCACAACGGGAATGCCACCCCCACCCACACAGATCACCAGCACCCCCGATTGAACCAGCAGGCGAATTGCCCCCAGTTCCAAAATCCGCTGGGGTTTGGGGGAGGGCACAACCCGACGATAGTTCTTGCCGTCCGGCGCGATCGCCCATCCCCGCTCAGTTGCCAAGCGTTCTGCCTCAGCCTGGGTGTAAATCGGTCCGATCGGCTTGGTGGGATGGGTAAAGGCGGGATCGTTGCCCTCTACCTCCACTTGCGTCAGCAGCGTCACTACTTGGCGATCGCCCAGTTGATTGCGGAGTTCCTGTTCAATCAGGTAGCCAATCATGCCCTCGGTCTCCGCATTCAGCACATCGAGCGGGTAGGGTTGGACGGCTTTGTAGGTCTCGGCTTGGAGTGCCAGCAATCCCACCTGGGGACCATTGCCGTGGGTAATGATCACGTCATGGGTCTGTGCTAGGGTGGCGATCGCCGCCGCCGCTAATCGAATGTTTGCTTGCTGGTTTTCGGAGGTCATCGGTTCTCCCCGACGTAGCAGCGCGTTCCCGCCCAATGCCACCACGATTCTCATTGATATCCTCCTAACTTCGGAGTGGTATTTCGGTAAGGAGTTTGAGTGGTGCAGCGCACCACTCAAACTCCTTGCCGGTTTAGGACTACCCTGAATTGTCAGTGGTTGTCACTCTCCCAAGGTGGCAACCAACAGCGCCTTAATTGTATGCATTCGGTTCTCAGCCTGGTCAAAAACGATCGAAGCAGCGGATTCAAACACCTCATCGGTGACTTCCATTGCCTCCAAGCCAAACTGCTCATAGATCTGGTTGCCAATCTTTGTATCTCTATTGTGGAAAGCAGGTAAGCAGTGCAGGAATTTGGTACGAGGATTGCCTGTTGTTTTCATCAGGGATAGCGTCACTTGATAGGGCTGCAACAGGGCGATTCGTTCTGCCCAAATCTCGTTGGGTTCTCCCATCGAAACCCAGACGTCGGTGTAGATGAAATCTGCATTTTTCACAGCTTTTGCCAGGTTTTCAGTAACAGTCAACGTTGCACCAGACTGGGTAGCGCGATCGCGGGCGATCGCCTCAATTTCTGCGTCCGGCAAGAATTGTTTTGGTCCACTCAAGCGCACATCCATTCCCATGGTGCATCCACCAATTAGGAGTGAATTTGCCATATTAAATCGACAATCGCCAACGAAGCAGAAAGAGACATCGTGTAGTGGTTTATCACTGTGTTCTCGCATTGTCATCAAGTCGGCTAGGACTTGGGTTGGATGCGATTCTGCGGTTAGTCCGTTGTAGACTGGCACCCCTGCATGCTGCGCTAGTATTTCAACGATTGCCTGTTCAGAACCGCGATATTCAATGCCATCATACAAGCGACCTAAAACACGAGCGGTATCTTGAATCGTCTCCTTGTGTCCCATCTGGGAGCCAGAGGGATCAAGGTAGGACACATTAGCCCCTTGATCAAAACAGGCAACTTCAAAGGCACAGCGCGTGCGGGTGGACGGTTTCTCAAAAATTAGCGCAATATTTTTTCCTTTGAGATGTTGCTGTTCAGTTTTAGAATATTTAGCGCGTTTTAGATCGTGAGCTAGATCCAGTAAATACAGCAATTCTGACTGATTGAGATCGAGCATTGTCAGTAGACTGCGATTGCGGAGGTTAAACGACATAGGATGATTCTCCTCGCTGTTCGTCATCGACATGGGGCTGGGTATCCCCTTCTCGCTCCTGTTGCTCCTTGACAAGCCAGACATAGACTGGAATGCCAAACAGCAGCAGAATGAATCCGTATAACACGGTTTCTGCCCCAGAGCCATAGATCGCCCACACCGAATAGAGGAAGGCGATCGCCGCCACAATCCCAGAACTGCGAAATTGTTTGCGCCCACCCAGATGAGCCGGATCTCTAAGGAAAATGATGAACTCGGCGATCGAACAAAAGACGTAGGGAATTAATGTGGTCAGCGTTGCCAACAGGATCACAAAGTTGAAAATTTCGACCAAATTTCTGCTCCCCGAATAGTTGAGCATCAACAACAGCGTGATCAACCCACTGGAAATGACGACCCCAAACACTGGGACGCCGCGATCGGACAAAACCCCAAATTTCTTGGGAAATAGGCGATCGCCTGCGGCTGCCATGGGGATCTGTCCTTGCAGCAACGTCCAGCCATTCAGCGCCCCGGCACAGGAGATCACTGCCCCCAATCCGACGGCGTAGTAAGCCCACTCTCCCCCTATTACCCGCGCCGCATCGGCAAAGGGGGCACCGGAGCCAACCAGCGTTGTCTGAGGCAGGATACCCATCACCGCCACGGTTCCCAAAATGTATACCAGCGCCGTCACCCCTGTTCCCACCAGGGTGGCACGGGGAATGGTCCGGGTTGGGTTAATCACGTCTCCAGCCGGAATGGTGGCTGACTCTAACCCAATAAATGACCAAAGGGTGAGGGCGGCAACGGATGAAATCGCTGAAAATGCAGGTTCCCCACTGGGATTCCAGGGAGTAAAGTGGCTGGGATTGAACCACAATAGCCCGATGGTGGCGATCGCCACCAAGGGCACAATTTTGCAAAGGGTGGTCACAAGTTGGGTTATTCCAACCTCTCTGACTCCCAAACAGTTAATCCAAGTGAATAGCCACACCAGCGCGATCGCCCCCACTCCAGCCAATAGGGTGTTTCCCCTCAACACGGGAATGAAAACCTCCAGATAGCTAACACAGGCAACCGCGATCGCCGCATTGCCCACCCAAATCGCAATCCAATATCCCCAGGCAATCCAGAACCCAGCAAAATCTCCAAAGCCAAGCCGTGTGTAGGCATAGGGTCCCCCTGCCTTGGGAACCCAAGCGGCTAGCTTAGCAAACACTAATGCCAGACAAATTGCCCCGATCGCCGTCAATAGCCAACCAACCACCGAAAGCCCACCATAGGGAGCCAGCGAGGAGGGCAACAGAAAGATGCCTGAGCCAATCATGTTGCCAATCACCAACGCCGTAGACATCCACAAACCCAGTTTGCGGGGGGGCTACCTCCGCTTTAGTTTGATCTAACATAATGCTCCTTAACGCCGATGCCGGCACGAGTGAGAAATTGTTTGACCTGCGCCGCCAGTCCGGGTTCACTGGCTTCCGCAAACTCGTAGTAAGCCCGTACGATCGGCTTGTTGACCTGGATCAATGCCTCCAAGTCGATGGGCGTTGCCGAAACAATGACATCAGCGGGCGTATTGTTGATGGTGGCTTGCAGGGCACTGAGTTGTTCAGCCGAGTAGCCCATGGCGGGTAGCACGGAATGCAGGTGCGGGTAGTTGGCATACACTTGGGCGATCGCCGGCACCGCAAACAAGCGCGGATTGACAATCTCTAGGGCATGGGCATGGGTAGCTGCCACAAAGCCTGCACCATAGGGCATTTGCCCGTGGGTGGTGGTCGGACCATCCTCGATCACCAAGACCTGCTGACCCCGCACCGCCTCTGGATTACTCAGGCGGATGGGCGACGCTCCCCGAACGATCGTTGCAGTGGGATTGACCAAACGCGCTGCTTCGGTGACTCGCTGAATGTCCGCCGTTGCCGCCGCATCCACTTTTGCCACCACAATAATGTCTGCCATGCGCAGCACCGCTTCACCGGGGTGGTGAGTGGTTTCGTGTCCCGGACGCAGCGGATCAACCAGAACGATGTGCAGATCAGGACGGAGGAAGGGGAAATCATTATTGCCGCCATCCCACAAAATCAAATCCGATTCCTGCTCTGCCAGATTCACCACCTGCGCATAATCCACTCCGGCATAGACGATATTGCCTTCAACCAAATGGGGTTCATACTCTTCCCGTTCCTCAATCGTGCAGTTTGCCACGGTGAGATCGGCTCGACTGGCAAACCGCTGTACCGCTTGCTGCTCTAGATCGCCGTAGGGCATGGGATGACGAATCACACCAACTCGAAAGCCCCACTGACGCAGCAGTTTGGAGAGCCAACGGGTTGTTTGAGATTTGCCGCATCCGGTTCTCACCGCAGACACGGCAATCACAGGAACTTTGGCTTTTAGCATGGTGTGTTGGGGACCGAGCAAGCTAAAGTCTGCACCAGCGGCGATCGCCCGTGAAGCCAGATGCATCACGTGGGCGTGGGGAACGTCGCTGTAGGCAAAGATCACCTGATCAATCTGCTGCTGTTTGCAGAGAGTATCTAGCTCCGACTCATCAACGATGGGAATCCCATTGGGGTATAGGGAGCCTGCTAACGCAGCAGGATAGCGGCGGTCGGCAATCCCAGAAATTTGAGCCGCCGTAAATGCAACCACTTCGGTGTGCGGATTAGTGCGATAAACGGTGTTGAAGTTGTGAAAATCGCGACCCGCAGCCCCCATAATCACAACGCGAGTCCGATGGAGTGTATCTTGAGTAGATTTAGTATTCATGATGTTCCTATCCTTGCATCACTTAATTAGGGTGGGTGGTGAGGCAAGCATTAATTGACAGATTCAGTTGTCGTACCTTCAGGCTTTTCTGAAGGATGAACAACCATGACTGAACAAGGTGCATGGTCTACCACATACTGACTGACACGTCCCAGAACCCTCTCATCCCAACGGGGATGTTGATGACTTCCGACAACAATGAGGTTGACATCCCGATCACGGGCATAGTCACAAATCCCTTCCCCCATACCTCCCGGTCTGTATGCAAATTCAGCGGGGATGCCTTCATCTGTTGTTTTATGTGCCAGTAACACCAATTCTTCGACAGAAATAGGTTGAGGTTGATCGCCAGGGATATAATCCAAATCGGTGGATATCCCTGGCTCTGCCATGAGTTGCGCCATTCGCCCTAACCCTTCTATAACGATCGGATTAGTCCCTTGTTCTAAGGTTTTCTCATCTTGAGCCGACAAAATGTGTAATAGAATCAAGCTGGCATGGAGTTGTTTTGCCAGGGATTTAGCTTGGGTAAAAGCAGATTTGTCTTTTTCGTAGTTTTCCATTGCGACTAGAATTTTGATCGAAGGGCGCACCACTAGTACTGAGGCAGTTTTAGGGACATTTTGAACAACGTAGTTACTCACACTACCCAGCGATAACTCATTCCAGCTAGAGCGATCGCGATGTCCAACCACCACGTAGCTAGCTTCCCATGCTTGAGTGTGTTGGACAAATCGATTTCCAGGCTCTCCGTCAGCTATATAGGGTTCAGCATCAATCCCTAGAGCTTTTGCTTCATCAGCTCGTAATTGCAGCATTTCTCTGGCTGCTCTGTCGTCTACCCCCTCGTGGGGCGAAACATGCAGTAAAAATAGTTTGGTTGGTTGACCCTTGGTTTTGGCTAACTTAAGAGCCTCGTTGAACACATGTTCGTCACCCCTATAGTCAGCGATCGCCGCTAGAATTTTTTTGTCTGACATACCATTCTCCTCTATTCCGTTGCTCCAGATAGTCTCCCTAATGCACCACGACTGAATTGGCACCTTCAGGACTAATGCTGCTTGCCTTAGAATTCACAACAAACGTTGTACATGGAGCGTGGTAAATGACATAGCCACTCACACCGCCAGGTCCTAACAGATGGAAATGTCGTTCTCGCCGCCCCACAACAATCAAATCATTCTTCCAAAGACGAGCATGGTTGCAAATTATCTCGCCGGGTTTACCAGAAACTAATTTAGGAAAGATTTGATCAAAGTCAACCTCTACGCCCGCTCCCCTGACCTCATCTTCCAGTAACTTTAGACGACGCTGACATTCTTGCTCAAACTTCTCTTTGCTGCCAAATTTCCTAATACCATCCTGAATTTCTTTCTCAGTCAGAACGTGTAGAAGGGTTAGGTTTGCTTTAAAGGGTTTAGCAAGGGCGATCGCTTCATCAAGCACTTCCCTACTCACTCGAAAGCTTTCCCTCTCCGTTTGATTGGGTTCAAAAATATTGTGATCGGACAGCGCAATTTGGATGCTACTGAGGGCAACCAAAATATTGGTATACATAGAAACCTCTGAAAAATTAACATTGATTTTGTGTGGCACCACACTTCACACTTCTGCTTTTAGTGAAAAGTATGGTTTGACTGCGGCTGTAATTAACTCAGCTCCCCAGTTGATTCACAGTTGATTCACAGTTGACTCACAGTTGATTCGTTGTAGCTAAACTGCTTTTACAGCACCACATCTGCTAATTGATCCTGAGTAGTTGTTGAATCCGCGTGGACAATTCCTTGTACGGTTAACACTGAACAGGGAGCATGGTGCAGCACGTAGTTGCTCACACTGCCCAGCAGCAGTTCATTTAGCCCAGAATGCCCCCGCCGACCCATGATGATCAAATCAGCATCCCACGTGTGAGCAACTTCGCAGATCGTCCGTCCGGGGTTCCCAAAGTTTTGTGTAAACTCGATGGCTACTCCAACGGCAGCGGCTTGCTCGGCATGCGATCGCAACATTTTTAGACCCCGGTTTTCGTACTCTACCCATTGCTTTTGATGCATTTGTACAATTTCATCTGCAATGGATGGGTAGTATTCCAACCCGATGATCGAAACATTGGGACTGCCCTCTTCCTCACTGGACAACACATGTAAAAGCATCAGATGGGCTGACGTTGCTTGCGCCAACTGAAGGGCTTGATCAAAAACCAATTGACCGCGCTCAGAAGCATCGATCGCCACTAAAATTTTTTGAAACATAATTTACCATCCTTGGGATGTTGCCGGAGCCAATCTACTGGCTCTACTTTGAAATTAGGAGAAAAATTTGAGGAACTTGTGAGGAGACTCTAATCGATCGCTCCATCCTCACACAATTACTGCATGACGATAAGGTTGACACCACAGGCAACTTCACAAGTTCCTCAAGGTTTTTTACTAGCTTAGAGATACAGGGTACGGCGATCGCCCTGTTGATCAATTTAATGATTTGTAAGGTGATAAAGACATGTTGCAACAGGTGCGATATTCGCTAGATGCGATTAGAGACGAAGCGTGTGAACTAGTGCGTCAAAAGGTTGTTGATTGTAAACAACCCCTCTATGTTCTGTGTCGATTCTTTCCAGCGAGTGGATGGGAAGCGATTGAAGATGAACTTGAAAGACATGATTTTTTATTACGAGATCAAATTTTAGATTTGATTGGATGCGAGGATTGGCGTGAGGATTGAACAGCATCAAAAACACAAATTAGCAGCATCAAGATGTGACTCTACAAAGAGTGACAAAACGCAAAGCCGAAGTAACCTGGGGATTAACCCCAGGAGAAATGGTAATTTTGCATCTCACCGAGCGGATGGAAGAGGGAATTTGGGTTAAACCGCGATGAATGCATTGTTTTCCCACACCTAGGAGGCTGTCAGTGTGTTTTTCTGAATCTGTTAGTTTTACCGTCAGTGCCCTGCTGGTTTCTGCGGGGATTTATTGCGTTAAAACAGCCCTCGACAAGGATCGGACTTGCTTGCCCTTAGCTGGGCTGCCGCTAGCCTTTGGACTACAGCAGGGCTTTGAAGGGGTTGTCTGGTGGGGAATTAATACCCGCAATCCGGAAGCGGCTTCCTTGAGTGCCTTTGCTTTTTTATTTTTTTCCCATTGGTTTTGGTTGGGCTGGATACCGTTCCTGGTGCTTAGGCTAGAATCAAACTCCGGTACTAGAGCCATTTGCAAGGGTTTGGTTGTTGTGGGTATTGGGTACGGAGCTTTACTGTATGTGCCTCTGGCACTCAACCCCGCCGGACTATCCGTTGGGGTGATTGAGCACTCGATCGAATACCAGGCAACATTTATTGGAGACTCTATCCCAATTTTATTTTCCCGTCTGCTGTACGCACTAATTATTCTGATTCCGTTGCTAATTGCCACGTCACCTCACCTCAAGATTTTTGGAGGATTAATCACCCTTTCGACTGGTGCGTCCTATTTTCTTTACAACTACGCCTTCGTTTCGGTGTGGTGTTTCTTTGCGGCACTGTTGTCGCTCTACATTGTTTACGTCATCTCAACGATGAACGCAACATCAGAGATTTTGTTGGAAGAGCAGATGAGCTGATGCTCTCAAATACTTGACTCCCCGTGTGTTTGATAGATTTAATTGCTGTTTGATTGCTATTTTAAAACCTAGAGAACAACGCGATCGGTTAGGAGATCTGTTTTGAATAGGGAGTCGATCGCCCATGCTGCAAATATAAGACTGCTAGCAGTGCCACTGCCATCAAAGCCAGCCCTATATAATTGACCTCTACCCAACCCCAATTGTTGAGCACCCGTCCCGACAAAAACGTTGTAAACGCCACAAAACTGAGCATGAGAAAATCGTGGGTTGCCTGGGTCTTGGCTCGTTCCGCTGGTGTATACGCTTGCGTTAATAATGTGGTAGAACCAATAAACATAAAATTCCAGCCAATCCCCAACAGCAATAATGCTGAAAAGAAGTGGGAGGCATCGGTTCCAGCCAGATTGATAGCCATACACACTCCATTTAAACCAATGCCGAGCAGGATAATCGTCAGCACCCCAAAACGAGCGATCAAATAACCCGTAAACAAGGATGGAACAAACATCCCCAGCACATGCCACTGGATGACTGCCGCCGCAGTGTGAAAGGGATGGTCAACCGCAACCATTGCCAAGGGTGTGGCGGTCATCAACAGTGCCATCACCCCGTAGCCAACCATGCTGCCCAACACTGCCACAATAAACACAGGCTGCTGAGCGATCGCCCCTAAGCCCCGCGCCCGCTCCAGATGTTTTTGTTGTGTCAAAGGGGGCAGATCAACCAAGCTGAGGAGTAACACAGTCAGGAGTTGCAGCAGGGCGATTGTCACTAAGCCTCCAGCAAAGGTGACAGGTAGCCAATCTTTTGTCCAAGTCGCCAAGGCGGGGGCAACCAATGCTGCAAGAATCCCACCGGCAATCACAAAGGAAATTGCGCGGGAACGAAATGCCTCAGTTGCCACATCTGCGGCGGCAAAGCGGTAGTAGCCAACAAATCCGTTGAAGATGCCATAGAGCAACGTGGCAAGATTGAACAGAACAAAGCTACCGGTAAAGACGGCATAGACTCCCAACCCAGCCCCGATCAGCCCCACCAACACGCCTACGATAAAACCAAACTTGCGCCCCCACTGCTTTAAGATCAAGGCGGCAGGAATGGTAGTCAGCATGGTTGCCAATTGCAGGAGCGCCAGTGGCAAGGTAGCCAAGGATTTGTCGGTTGCAAGGGTGGAACCGATCAATGCAGCAATCGTAAACAAGACGATGCTACCTGTCATGGCAAGCGCCTGACAAAGGGCGAGGAGAAAAACGGCTTTCCTGGCTTGATTCATAATCCTGCATCTTAAGGTTCTCAAATTGTAAAGCGCCAGATGCACAGGTGCTCGTGATTTAACGTTGGCATCGGAATTTCAGGCAGATCAATACAGCGATCCTAGATAGCGGTGAACACAAAGATCCCCGGCTTCTTTGGGAAGCCGAGGATCTGGGGCAACAGACTTTGAGTGGATTCTCTCAGTTTGACTGGTACAGTTCCAGGATATTTCCTTCGATATCCCGGAAGAACACCACTCGAAAGCCAGGCGGATCGTAGGTGAACGGTTCCGTAATAAATTGAATCCCTTGCGATCGCAATTGTTGGTAGGTGCGATCGATATCTGACTCACCTCTAACCATTGCATGGGTTGTGTTGATAGCTCAACTGCTTCTGGCATTTTGGGTGGCAGCCAAGCCAGGTAAACGAACTAGTCCAGCAAACTGTTTACCTGGATACCAGGGCATTTGGGCAATGCGATCGAATCCAGGCAGCGTTTGCATGTGCTGCACCATGCGACGACGCATCTGGTTGTCCGGTAGGGGTCCACTTAGGGCACCTAAATTCTCAGCGACGTGATCGGGATTGGTGGTTGCTGGAATTGCAGCCGTAACAGCCGGATGGGAAATTACATATTTGAGAAAAAACTGTGCCCAATTCTCACACCCTAGGTCACTAGCAAACGCTGGGAGAGATTGCCCCCGCACCACTTCAAACAGACGTGCCTTTTCAAACGGCATATTCACCAAGACGGCTGTGCCCCGTTCCGCCGCCGCAGGCAAATTCGCTCTTCCACACCGCGCTCAAAAATGGAGTAACGAATTTGAACAAAATCTAAATCGCCATTCTCAATCCATCGTTCTATTGGCGCCGCATACAAGGGTAGATCATGGTGGGTAACACCGATGTAACGGATTTTGCCCTCCTGTTTCCATTCCCGCAGCAAAGGCACCATCATTTCCACATTGACCAAACTGTGGACTTGCAATAAATCTAGGCGATCGCGCGACAACCGCTGCAAGGATTGCTCAAATTGTTGCTGTGCCTGGCTTCTATCTCCCAAATATTCCCCGGTTGCCCAGATCTTGTTGGCAATAAACAGGTTATTTGTTAGCCCCAGCGCTCTGGCAAACTCGCCGACGTTGACCTCCGACCTCCCATACAGCGGTGAAACATCCACCAGTTGTCCACCGTTTTCCCAAAAGTGCCGCATCACCTGTTGAATGGGGGCACGCGGCTGGTTTTCTAGGACATCAAACGTGAGAAACGTCCCCATGCCGATCGCAGGCACTCTCTCCTGGGTACGGGGAATCTCTTTCGTCAGCCGCTCTGATGGTGGCGGGGGCATGGGTGGGGAGGGTTGCGCCTGCGCCTGCCCAGCGCTACATCCATTGAGAACAGAGGGCATCATTGCGCTAGCGGCTCCCAATCCCATTAGTCGAAGCGTTGTTCGACGGGAAAGCGATCGCTCTGGTAGTTGATCAGATGGTTGACCAGATGGCTGATCAGAATGCTGAGAATTGATCACAATACCTCCTGCGTAGAATTGATTTTTCAGATAACTAAAAGCTTGATAAGCAATCACCACTCATCCAAATCCATCCTAAGAGCAAACTATAGAGTTGCTATTTCTAATCAACTATGGCGTAATAACGAGTAGCTATTACCAAATTATTTCCTATGGAACTCCGCCAGCTCAAGTATTTCATCGCAGTGGCTGAGGAATTGCACTTTGGTCGAGCGGCGGAGCTACTGCACCTGAGCCAACCCGCGCTTAGCAAACAAATTCAAGCGCTAGAAGACAGTCTAGACGTGCAACTGTTTGAGCGAACCAAGCACTGGGTGAGGTTGACGATCGCCGGACAGACATTGCTTGAGACCGCCCGTCGAATTTTGCGTGAGGTTGACGCAGGGATTCAAGTTGTCAAACAAGTTGCCGCTGGAGAAACGGGCAGGCTGAAGATTGGGTTTACCGAAGCAACCCTGTTTAGCCTTGCCCCAAGGATTATCAGAATCTATCGAGAGCAGTATCCTCAAGTCGAATTGAGCCTCACCAGCAGTGGCACAGAGGCACAGGTTGAGGCACTGCGCACGCATCAAATTGATCTGGGATTTGTCTATCTCCCCATCCGCGAACCATCCCTCTCCATTTGTCCCCTATTTGAAGAAGTCTACGTTGTAGCATTGCCCAGTTCTCACCGATTGGCTCGGCAGAAACAACTATCGCTACAATCTTTGGCAAATGAGACCCTGATTTTTTATCCGCGATCGCTCGCCCCAGTGCTGTATGCCAATTTCATCAAATGTTGTGAGCAAGCTGGGTTTGTTCCCAATATTGTGCAAGAAGCCGAATTAGCTCAAACCCGTTTAGGATTGGCAGCGGCAGGAATTGGGATTACGTTTGTTCTCTCTAACATGCAAAATCTCACTGCAAAAGGCGTGGTCTATCGATCGCTGACGGAAGATTTTCTAGCACTCAAATTGGCTTTAGCTTGGCGACGCGACGAGTCTTCCCCCGTTGTCCATGAATTTCTTAAAGTCCTCACCGGGGTTTTGAAGGCTGGGTGATTGCCAATCGGGTCTAAACTATTAGAAACCCTTCAATCAATCAGAAGGCAAAGGGCAACAATGCCTGGAAACCTGCCCAACCGCGACAGCGCCGGGTGACAGCGGCGCTCAAGGCGTATGCCCTGCTGGCAACGAGCGCAGATCAAGGCGCGGTCAGAAACCTGGACATGCTTGAGTAAAACCCGATGAAAACAGAGTCTCCCCTCTATCCGCTTCTCAGCCAAACCAAACGACAACGAGTCAGTGATGGAGCTGTTGTTCCCATTTTGAATGGGTGTGAGGCTGCTCCCCGGCAACTGATCCTCCTCTGGTCCCAATTGGGGGATTTTGACAATCTGGAATATGCCTGGTGGTTGCAGCGGCATGCTAAACAGCTTCAGGCAGATGGAATTGCAGTTCGGGCAGTGGGTATTGGCGATCGCTCTTCTGGTCAGCAGTTTTGTACCTACACTGGATTTCCGGCTGACTGTCTGTTTGTTGATCCCAGGGCTGAGTTGCACCAAGCACTCGATCTATATCCAGGGCTATCCCTCAAACTCCCTGGCTTATCCCCTGCTCAAACTGCCCTATTTAATTTGTTGTTGATGTGTGCAGGAATTGGTAGCCCCGGCACTTTGGCGGAAGTGCTACGCGGGTATCGGGGCGATCGCCAAGCCCCACAACTGATCGGTGATGAGGAAATTGTAAAAGCTTTCCCATTGCCACCGATCAGAGGTTCAGTCTTCCAACGGGCAGGAGGCAAAGGCTTTCAGCGTCCGTTTGAACTGGCAACGTTAAGGCTACGCAATATGGCAGAAGTGCTCAGTCACTGGAAGACCTACGTGCCTGACTCTACCTATCTAACCCAACGAGGAGCCACGTTCCTGTTTGATGCCCAAGGAAAATTACTGTATGAACACCGCGATCGCGCCATTCTTGGCTTTGCGGCTGATATGGGTAATCCTCTGTCATTTCTCTACACCATGCCCGGCTAATTGCTGCTCTGTCACTATTTAGTTAGGATTAACGCGATGTGCAAGAAAATGCAATCCCAGTGGTACGGTAAGGGCGAATGGCGATTCGCCCCTACCCTGCTCTAAAAACTGTCCGGAGTATTGTACTAACAAATCTTGCTTTGGATCTGGATTCTGCGGCTGACAGGCACACACATGGGGGTGCCTGTGACCGGATCAGGAACAATTCGGCTCTCTACGCCAAACACATGCGATACCATCTCTTCGGTCATGACGATCGCAGGCTCACCCTGAGCGTAGATATGTCCTTGCTGCATGACTAACAAGTGATCGGCATAGCGGCAGGCTTGGTTTAAGTCGTGTAAGACCATAACAATGGTGCGTCCCTGAGTTTGATTTAAATCGCACAGCAAATCCAGGATTTCAATCTGGTGAGCCAGATCGAGGAAGGTGGTAGGCTCGTCGAGCAGTAGGATATCTGTGTTTTGTGCCAGTGCCATGGCGATCCAAGCTCGCTGTCGCTGCCCACCCGACAGACTATCCAACGCCCGATCGCCTAAATCTGTCATCCCCGCCGTTATCAGTGCTTGTTCGGTCAGGTGCTCATCCTGCTTGGACCATTGCTGCAACCAATGTTGATGGGGGTAGCGCCCCTGTGCCACCAATTGGCGCACGGTCAGTCCTTCGGGAGCGATTGGAGTTTGGGGCAACACTCCCAACCGTCGAGCAACATCTTTGGTTGGCAGTTTGGCGATCGCCACCCCATCGAGATACACCATCCCTTTTGGGGGTTTAGCAACCGGGCTAATCCCTTGAGTAGCGTGGATTTACCACAGCCATTAGGACCCACCAGAGCAGTAATTTGGTGGGCTGGGATTTCGACATCCAACTGTTGAATAACAATGGATTGGGGATAGGCAAGCTGTGAGTTTGCGAGTTGTGAGTGCTGGTTCCATCAGGCTTTATGCATTCCGGTTTCGATAGAGCAGATATAAAAATAGGGCGCACCCAC
>JAAUSV010000084.1 GCA_012032525.1 Leptolyngbyaceae cyanobacterium SL_7_1 | reverse complement strand
ATCCGATACCTGCATTGCCGCCCGCTTTCATCGCTGAAGCTGCGGCTAAACATCGCAAATAATAGCGCCACGGCGGAAACAGCGCCCAAGGCTATTTGTAACCAGAAGCTGACTCGACCTGCCACCCGAAAGGTTTCGGCAAATTCCTGTCTGCTCGGTGGGCTTAAGTAGGATGCTAATTTGTTCATCATCTGAGCTGTTTGTAGATAGAGTTGAAAACAGTATGGGCTGGGACTGGCTGCCGCTTTGAATGGTTAGCTGAAAAGGGGTGGAGCTAAAACCGAAATCCCAAAAGATTCCAATAGACTAAAACGGGAATAAAAACGATCGCAGCCAAGGTAACTAGGGAATAATGCCATCGCTTTAGCGTAGACCAGTAGTTATTTTCCAGGCTAATAGGGTAATCAATGGCAATCCAAATGATAGCGGGGTCGTGACTAGGGGAATGCACAGGAACGCAACAACAATTGGCGGCACTCCGTATACCAACTTCCATCCGCCAATCAGCCAAAGAGACAACGGAAACCCGATCAAAAAGACTAAATTGAGGGTGCTAGTTAATCCGGCTAATGCCCACGCCCGCCCCAATCTTCGTTCCCCTTGAAATCGTTTTCCTTGTAAGCGACGAATCAACGGATTAATCGTCCAGACGATCGCCGCTGACAGGAATACCACGGCACAAAAACCGAATACACCAGCCTGTACCCCAATCGTTTCATACCAGGGTACGCGCTCATAGGCTCCTAGCTTGGGCCAAATGGGATTAAAGGCATGGGTGATCCGTCCTTCGTCCTCACCAAATGCAGTAAGAGCATCGTCATTGGCGCGTTGAAACAACAATGGTTCTACAGGAATTAACTGAATTTTTGGTGCATTGCCCAAGAAGAATAACCCAGGGGTATTGACAAGTAACGTTCCGTTACCACTTTTCTGAATATTGAGATGCTTAAACGGGGCACTAATCTTAACAAAGGTGTGGCGGGGATATTCTAAGTCCCGATAGGTTCCTGTGAAACGATCGAGTTGCGCATCGCTGAGTTGCAACGGTTCGATCGGTGGAGATGCATCGGCAACTGGAAAATACCGATCTAATATCCGATTCAGCAACTTTTCGTGAATACCGCCAAAGCTATTGCTGCCAATAAAAATACCAATATTGCGATCGGGCATTAGGGTTAGAGAACTGGAGTAGCCCCGCAAACTGCCCAAATGTCCTACCATGCGAACGTTGTTTTCCAACCGTTCACGAAAACTGTAGCCTGTTCCTGGCAGTTTTGGATGGTGCGTAAAGTGTTGCTCGTGCATCAGATGCACCGTTTCTGGCTGGAGAATGCCCGTATCGCCATAGCGCCCTCCCTGCAACTGGGCGATCATAAACTTCGCCATATCGGTTGTGGTGGCACTCATAGCAGCACTTGGGGCAATATTCAGATAAAGAAACGGAACGGGTTTAAATTTGCCACTTTGATACTGATAGCCCACAGCCAGATCGTCGGCTAACTCTGGCGGCGGCGGTTGCAGAAAAGTACTACGACGCATCTGCAACGGTTGCAAAATGTTTTCGTCTACATATTCCGCAAACGGAATACCAGAGATGCGCTCGACCAAATAGCCCAACAAGGCAATACTGTGGCTGGAATAGCTGTAGAGTTCACCAGGAGTCCAAACCACCGGGGGCATGTGAGTGGCTAAGTACTCCCCCAGCGGCTTCATTTCAGCTTCTGTGCGTGCAGCTAGTCCGATGCGGCGTTTGGTTGTGCCGTCGGTGTGCATCATCAGTTGGGCAGCGGTGACTGGCTCTGGGTACGGATTCTCTAACTGAAAATCCGGCAGGTATTGATTAACATCGGCATCTAGATCCAGCAAACCCCGCTCATACAATTGCATGGCTGCCGTGGCGGTGAAGAGCTTGGAGAGGGATGCAACGCGAAACAGGGTGCGATCGGCAACCACGGGAATCTGCTCTTCTACACTGGCATAGCCATAGCCTTTGCTAAAGAAGAGTGTCCCATCCTTCACCACCGAAATTGCGGCTCCGGGAATCTGCGCCTTTGCCATTTCCTCACTGAAGAACTGATCCACGAATGCGGCAAACTCCTGTGGAGCATTCAATCCGGGAGCCGATGGCGATGGCGCAACGGCAGATTTGTCGGGTTGAATTGACTGTTGCTGTTGTGGTTTGGATAAGGGCGAATTGAAACTTGGCTGAGCCAAACCCGACAAAGTTGACATTGGCAGGAACAAAAGGAGCACGAACAAAAGGGGGATTAGCACAATCACCAGCATTTTCCACTGGAACCATCGACGAAAAGATCCGCGTCTTTTGGTAATTTTTTTGATGATACCGTTTCCTTTTGGAGCCATCATTGCTGACTTTGACGGGGGTTGAAGATTATCGGTAGGAGCGCGGCAAACCTAAAACCCTAAAACATTGAGTTCCGCAGGTTGGATTGAACCCGGTGGAAACCCAACCTTCCGCTTCTCCTAATACTCTGTGAGGTGGTCATTTCAGCTATCAATGTGCACACCGCGTAAATCATTTCTCAATTCTGAGTATTACCGTTGCTTTTTAACTCCACCCAAATGCGGATATTGTCAATCATTTTGCAGAGGCTGTTGTCTGAAGAGGGGGTGTGGAGGGTCGGTGTAGAATGAGTTTTAATTCATTGAACCCCAATCACCAGGACTATCTCAAGGCTAATTTGTCCAATTTTCAATCATGTTTTTAATTATGCAATAATGCCCTTCCACAGATAGAGGATGGGAAAAGGAGTATTACAGTACGGTATGAGGGCGTTGATTTAACTGGGATTTTCGTAAGAGATTGAGACTAATACAGCATTCTTTTACGAAATTTTATAGCAATCGCGAGCAATACAGCGAGGAGCAATCCATGAAGCTATCTTTTTATCACCTAACAGATTTGATTGTGCGTAGGAGCGCGATCGGATTAGTATCCACAATGCTTTTTTTAACTGCTTGTGGAACACCACAAAACACAGTAGAAGAACCCACGGCGACTGAGGAGGATACGTCCATTGCAGAAACTCAAGTTGAAGAATCGATCGAGCAGCAAGAGCAATTGAATGTGCAAGCTGGTGAAATTACAGGCAACGTTGAGGAGTATGTAGGACAAACCGTTTCAGTTCGGGGTGAAGCAGAAAGAGCCGTCGGAGAAAGTTCTTTCCTGCTGCAAGATGATCAGTTATTTGGTGGAGATGAAATCATTGTTGTGAATGCGACCGGGGCTGCTTTTGTGATTCCTGACGATGAACCAACCGAACAAGTTCAAGTAACGGGTGAAGTTCGCCAATTGGTTGTAGCTGACTTTGAACAAGAGTATGGGCTGGATTTAGAGCCAGAACTCCATGCGGAATACGAGAACCGACCTGCAATTGTGGCTCGATCGATCGCATTTGCCCCTGATCCGGCAGAGGTTAGCGAAGAACCGGAACAATACTATGGTCGGACGATCGCGGTTTCCGGTGAAATTGGGGAACAGATTGCTCCTAATACCTTTACCATTCAGGATGAAGGATTGTTTGGTGGAGAAGAGGTTCTAGTTATTGGGGCGACTCCCGATCCCGCGTTGGATGAGAATGAAGAAGTGGTGGTAACCGGTGTCTTGCGTCCCTATGTAACCGCAGAATTTGAGCGAGATTATAATCTGGGTTGGGATTTGGATGTACAGCAACAGATTGAAGCTGAATACACTGAAAGACCTGTATTGGTGGCTGACGGGGTATATCCCTCGGCTCAATAAAAACCCCACGATTCGATCGCCGGGATGGAGCGATGGAGTGGGTGTGATATCGCCGATCGCTCCTCTTGCCCTTAGACCAGGATGCAATTGAGCACCCATAATTACCTTGTCGAGCACCTTTGAGACACAACCCTATTGAAGAATGGGAGTTTTCGCAAGTAGTTTTTGATACGGATTTACAGGATTGGGCTTCTGAACCCGAAGCTTCGAGTTTAGAGGTCGGCAGTCCGAGTTCTAAAGGCGAAGTTCCGAGGTCAAAATATTGAGTTCTGAAGATTGAAGGCTTAGCGGTGCAGAAAACTTAGACAAGTGCATGATGAGAATCTGAACCCTCTGGAGAATTCAACTCGCGATCGCCTCAGCCCGGAGAATCAGCGGGTTAGTTTCCATACTGTTAGATGGGAAGGGTTGATGTGCAGTTCTCAAGCAAGCCGACTACTATCAAAGAAGAGGTTTGGCATTATATTCCCACAGTTTCAATCATGCAGTTTATTGATCAAGCAGACATTGAGGTGCAGGCAGGCAACGGCGGCGATGGCATGGTTGCCTTTCGTCGAGAAAAGTATGTGCCTGCGGGTGGTCCAGCCGGAGGGTATGGGGGCTATGGCGGCTCGGTGTTCCTCGTTGCGGCAGAGCACCTACAAACCCTGCTGGATTTCAAATACTCCCACATCTTCAAAGCCCAAGATGGACAACGGGGAGGTTCCAAGAACATGACTGGGGCATCGGGGGACGATCGCTACATCCAAGTTCCCTGCGGCACCGTCGTCTACGACGCGGAAACGGGTGATTTGATTGGCGATCTGACCCAACCGGGGCAAGTCCTGCTGTTAGCCAAGGGTGGCAAAGGTGGGTTGGGCAACCGCCATTTCCTTAGCAACCACAACCGCGCCCCGGAACGCGCCCTACCCGGTCTACCCGGCGAACACCGCCTGGTTCGATTAGAACTGAAGCTACTGGCAGAAGTGGGGATCATTGGCTTACCCAATGCCGGAAAATCTACCCTGATCTCATCGCTGTCTGCTGCCCGTCCTAAAATTGCCGATTACCCGTTTACCACCCTGATTCCAAACCTGGGTGTTGTCCGCAAACCCACAGGGGATGGCACTGTCTTTGCTGACATTCCTGGATTGATCGAAGGCGCACACTTGGGAACGGGGTTGGGGCACGACTTTTTGCGCCACATCGAGCGGACGCGCTTGCTGCTGCATCTGATCGACACGACCCAAGATGACCCGATCGCCGCCTACACGACCATTCAAGCGGAACTGAATGCCTATGGACGGGGGCTTGCCGATCGCCCCCAAATTATTGGCTTAAACAAGATTGATGCGTTTGCCTCTGATCTGGAGGGGGTGAGGGAGATTGAGCGATCGCTGCGCCAACTCACCCAAGCTCCGATTTTCTTGATCTCAGCCGTGGCGCGGACAGGTTTGGAACCATTGCTGCAAGAAATTTGGGCGACCTTGGATGCGTTTGAACCAGAACCCGTAATTCAACAATCAAATAGCTTGTAACTCCCATAAATCAAAGATCCCCGGTTTCTCGAAGAAGTCGGGGATCTGTCCTAGCAGGACTTCCTCCTAGCAAGAAAATTTTTAAGGTGAGCTTGAGCGGTTTCTAGCCCAACAACCCGATCGCCCGTTGCGCCAACTTTTCCGCCGTAATCCCATTCAGCGCCATCAGTTCCGCCGGACTTGCCGTCGTTTCTCCCCGTTTCCATGAGAAAGTATCACGCTTGCAGGCTGCCCGCAGCATAATCGGTTCCAGCATGGCACTGGCTCCCCCCGTGACTCCGATCAAGGCATCCCCACCAAATAGTGCCTCAAATTCGCTATCGGCGAGGAATTCTCCATCTGGCTGCGAACAAGCATCCCATAACACATCTGTGGGGCGATACAACCGACGCGGATTAATCACTGAAACAATGCGTGTGCCGATGCCCGACTCCGTTAATTGGGCGGCTGCCTCGAAGACAGGTTTGAGAATCATATCGCCGATCGCTGCCAACACCACCACCCGATCGCCCGGTGTTGCCTGAAGCACGATCGCCCCGTCCCGCAAGCCCTGCCGCGTTTGTTCAAACGTCGTGCGAATTGGCAGTGGGGATTTGCTGGCAGTAATCACAATGCCTTTATTCTTCGTCGTCAGCGCCCAGTCGTAGCAGGCTTGGATACTATTGGCATCCGGTGGGAACAGCGGGAAGATATTGCCGTTGCGCATCATGGCGGCGAAGTAGGCTTCGATCTCTGGGCGTTGGTGCGTCCAGCCATTGCGCCCCTGCTCCAGTGCCCCGGCGGTGAACAGGGTGACCGTCGAAGGGGTTGGACGGCGTAATTCTGCCATTGCTTGCGTCACGGTCTGCCAGATTGGTAGACCATTCACGGCAAACGATTCGTAGGAACACCACAGCGATCGCGCCCCCATCAAGGTTAGCCCCACCGCCAACCCAGCACAAGCATCTTCGCTCAGGGGTTCGTAGACCTGACCCCCCGGTTTTTGGTTGTAGGTCGGGTCGTCGATCGGGTGAATGATCTTCAACGCCTGATTGATGTTGGCAATTCCCGATGCCTCATTGCCATCGGCATTGGTGACGAGGAACGTCCGATCGCTCAGACCCACCGCCGCCACCAGCCGACCCATTTCTGTGGTGGAAACTTTGGGATCACCGTTAACCGGATATTCTTCTAAAGGCAAGTTGCCTAGGTCGGGGAGCAATCGCTCAAACTCCGTCACCACGGTCTTTGAGGCAGGACCACCAGCGGCACGAGCACAGTTCGATCGCACCAATTCCCATGCCTCCGTAGACAAAGCACGGGTCCTCAAAGCGTCTACCATGTGGGGGGCATCCAGCGTGTCCTTCGGATAGAGGTTGTGGGATTTGGAACCACGGGCATGAACGCCTGCCCCATTGAGTTGCTTGATGATGAATACGGTTAATCTGCCTCCCAGGGCAGAGTTGGCAGCGCGATCGACCCCCTCCAACACGGCTTGAGTAAAGGCAAGCCGTTGTTCAAAAGAAAACACTGTGCTGTCTACATAATCCCCCGATTGGTTCTGATCATCAAAATCCTTCGCATCCACCAACACGACTTCCTCGAAGCCGTTGCCCCGCCAGTAGGCAATCATCCGCTCGTTCGATTGGGTTGCCACCATGCTGTGGTGCTCCTGGGAATACCCATTCCACACCAACACGGGCAAAAAATTCGTTACCTCTGGATAGGCAGTGTGGAAGTGCGCCATTGCACTAGTGATGTAGGGTTCGCCCAAGCCACCATCGCCCACGGTGAATGGAAATAGGCGATCGCGATGCAACAATGCCGCTGCCATGCCAAAGTGCTGCCCCCTGCCCCAGTGGACCCGCCGGAGCCAGCAATCCCCGGAATTTGTCCAGAGAGATGTCCGAGTAACCCATGTCGTTCTCGAAAGCGATCGCGCAATTGTTGCACTGTCTCGATCCCCATGTCTTCGAGGGAGCGATCGAGGAACATGGCGCTATAAAAACCGGGGGGCGTGGTGTCCCACCTCGGTCATGATGTCTTTGTAGCCCAACATTACTAGCGCCGCGTAGGCTTCCGCTTGGCTGGCGAATCCGCCGGGATGCCCGGATGCTTTGCTACCTGTGACTTGGAGCGTGAGATAGCGCAGGGCATCGGCGTAGAGCAAAGTTTGGTAAACAGCGTTGGGGTCAGTCGGACTGGCGATCGCGGTCTGTCCTTCTGCAATGGCAGGCGTTTTCCCTAAGCTCTCAAACTGGGGTGGGGTGGCTCCAAAGTATTGAATTCCTTCACAAAAGGCGGGAATGGGCGTCACAGCAGTCATGGACTTAGATACCTCTCTCGACAGCAGGATTGACAGGACGTATTAGTATTTAATCCTATAGCGATCGGGGGTCAAAACCGACTGGAAATCGTTATGGCTTTGATAAGCGATCGCTTTCCCTAAGAATCCTGCAAAATTTAACCTTCCTGTGGCAATCTGGGAGATAGGATAGAGCCGACGACTCGCAGCAGTCCCCTAATAAGGTGCTCCAACTCACCTTTCTAGCCTCCGATCCTTGACTTTCAACCCTACTTACCATGCAAACTCTGCCCAATCCTGCCTCTCCTTCCGTTCCTGCCTCGCTCACCACAGGCTATGCCACCACCGATGGCACCATCCAGCGACGCAAAACCCGTCCGGTTCAAGTTGGCAGTGTGACGATCGGCGGCGGACATCCGGTGGTGGTACAGTCGATGATCAACGAAGACACTTTAGATATTGATGGATCAGTCGCCGCGATCCGGCGATTGCATGAAATTGGTTGTGAGATCGTCCGCGTCACTGTGCCCAGCATGGCACACGCCAAAGCACTGGCGGAAATCAAGCAAAAATTGCTGCAAACCTACCAAGTTGTTCCCCTAGTCGCCGATGTCCACCATAACGGCATGAAGATCGCCCTAGAAGTGGCACAGCATGTGGACAAGGTGCGGATCAATCCGGGCTTGTATGTGTTTGAGAAACCGAGGAGCGATCGCACGGAATTTAGCCAAACCGAGTTTGATGATATTGGCGACAAAATTCGAGAAACCCTGGCTCCCCTGGTAATCTCATTGCGCGATCAAAACAAAGCGATGCGGATTGGGGTAAACCACGGTTCCCTAGCGGAACGAATGTTATTTACCTACGGCGACACTCCCGAAGGCATGGTTGAGTCGGCATTAGAATTCATCCGGATTTGCGAATCGCTGGATTTCTATAACATTGTGATCTCGATGAAGGCGTCACGGGTTCCCGTGATGCTGGCGGCGTATCGATTGATGGCGCGGCGGATGGATGAGTTGGGTATGGGCTATCCATTGCACTTAGGCGTGACGGAAGCGGGCGATGGCGAATATGGGCGAATCAAGTCTACCGCAGGCATTGCAACACTCTTAGCTGAAGGCATCGGCGACACGATCCGCGTCTCTCTCACCGAAGCCCCTGAAAAGGAAATTCCAGTGTGCTACAGCATTCTGCAAGCGTTGGGGTTGCGCAAAACGATGGTGGAATATGTCGCCTGCCCGTCCTGTGGTCGTACCTTGTTTAACCTGGAAGAGGTGTTACACAAGGTTCGGGAAGCCACCAAGCACCTAACGGGGTTAGACATTGCCGTGATGGGTTGCATTGTCAATGGACCTGGTGAAATGGCGGATGCGGACTATGGCTATGTGGGCAAGCAAGCAGGCTATATCTCGCTGTATCGTGGTCGTGAGGAGATCAAGAAAGTCCCGGAAGATCAAGGGGTGGCGGAATTGATCAACTTGATTAAAGCCGATGGACGTTGGGTTGATCCCTAAATAGACTAGGAAATAGACTAGGAAATAGACTAGGGGAACCATCAGTCGTTATTACTGAATTCATCCGCAATAATCGTGAATTTTCTTAACAGCAACAGACAGGCAAATTTAACTGAAAATAGGTGATTTTCAGAGGATTCCTGAGTTGCTTTTGTAATCGTCCCCAATGGGCTGTCTTCTTTGATTGGGTGTGCTAAATTGAGCGTACGTCATTCGGTTGGGACTAGACTATGACCATTTCACAGCGCGGACTTGTGTTAGGGGCAACGGCTGCGGCAGTTACAGCGGTGACTGTGACAGGGGCAGGCTTGCACCTGTCCAATAGTCAAGCTTTCTTCCAAGAAAGCCCCAAGGAACTGATTGACGAAGTTTGGCAATTAATCGATCGCAATTACCTAGACGCCACCTTTAACCAAGTCGATTGGCAAGCGATTCGCACTGAGTATTTGGCACGCTCCTACAGTAACCGTGAAGAGGCATACGTTGCCATCGGTGAAATGTTGGAGGAGTTGGATGACCCCTACACTCGTTTCATGAACCCCGACGAGTTTCGCAACATGCAGATCGATACCTCCGGTGAGCTAACCGGAGTGGGGATTCAGCTCTCGCAAGATGAGGAAACCAAGGAACTGGTCG
Source organism: Leptolyngbyaceae cyanobacterium SL_7_1 (assembly GCA_012032525.1). GTDB lineage: Bacteria > Cyanobacteriota > Cyanobacteriia > Elainellales > Elainellaceae > JAAUSV01. Next base: position 5,081 of record JAAUSV010000084.1, on the reverse strand, counting down.
TAGTGTCGCCGATCGAAGACACCCCTGCCTTTGAAGCTGGAATCTTGGCAGGCGACGTGATTGTCAAGATCGATGACCAAAGCACTGAGGGTATGGACGATGGCGAAGCGGTTTCGCTGATTCGGGGTCCGGTAAATACGGAAGTGACGCTGACGATTCGCCGAAACGATCGCGAGTTAGAATTTCCCTGCGACGCGCCCGGATTGAGATTCACCCCGTGCGCTACTCCTTGTTTGAAAGCCCAACGGGTAACATCGGCTACATCCGCCTCGTTCAATTCAGTGCGAATGCAGCGGATGAGATGAAAGATGCCATCGAAGATTTGGAGTCTCAGAATGCGGCGGGCTACATCCTAGACTTACGTGGCAATCCCGGTGGATTGCTGTTTGCCAGCATTGATATTGCTCGCATGTGGATTGAGGAGGGCACGATCGTCTCTACAGTCGATCGCCAGGGTATCTCCGACCAAGAACAGGCAAACGGGTCGGCACTGACCGACAAACCGTTAGTGGTGTTGGTGGATGGTGGCTCAGCCAGCGCCAGCGAAATTCTCTCTGGAGCACTGCAAGACAACGATCGCGCCACCTTGGTGGGGACTCAAACCTTTGGCAAGGGCTTGGTGCAATCGGTGCGAGGCTTGGGCGATGGGTCGGGTTTAGCTGTGACGGTTGCCAAATACCTCACCCCCAGCGGACGAGACATCAACCACGAAGGCATTGCTCCAGACATTACAGTGGAATTGACCGAGGAGCAGCAGCAGGCACTGATCGATAACCGCGATGACATTGGTACTGCTGCCGATCCCCAGTACGCACGGGCATTAGAAGCGTTGAATCAAGCAATTGCGAATTACCGCAACGGCACCAGAGCCCAGACTGTTCCCCAATAAACTGGCTAGCGATCGCCCTAAGCAGGTTGACACTTGCCCGCGCGAATCAACCCCACTCGTCGAGCAATCGCTGCTTGCTGCGACTCAAAGGGACCCCATTGTTGGGAGTCTGGATTTGACTCGGAATTGGCAGAGGAAGCGATCGCTGCTTCGGGAACAATTTCACAGTGTCCATCGGGGCGCTTAACAATGTACCAAGCTTCGGAATGGGTCATGGTCTAAGCCGGAGTTTTTATAGGTTTCACAATGCTATGGCAATCCTATCTAGATCATGAAATCCTGCCGCCCCAGATCCCCGGCTTCTCCAAAAGAAGCCGGGGATCTTTGTTTCACGGTTGATTTAGGATTGCTGTATACAGTAATTCTATCGGATTGGCAGCTTCTTCAGAAAAGCCGCAAATTTGAGATGGAGAGAAGCGTTAGAACTGATCGCCCCGTGTTAGCATACAATTCCTAGATACTTCAGGTTGTTTGGGAGATCAGCCCAAGCAGATCGACAGGAGAAAATTCTGTGGATTAGGGAAAGTCCGGTGGTTCTCAAGGCGATTGTCATAGCCGATCGTCCCCAGAGAAGAGTCCGGCGCTGTGCCGCAACTGTGAGCGAGTTTGGGGAAATTTCTCCCACCCTCGTGAGTCAGGATGCCTGCCTGGAGGTGTTGTTTCTCAAGCCTGCGACGCACAGGTGAGGTGTATGGTTCAAACCTTAGACGTGCTGCGATCGGGTCAGCCGATGGATTGCAGCGCGGTTGTGTTGAGTTCGACCTGGTTGACCCCAACGATCAAATCCGTCTGGTTAGAACTCGATCGCCCAGAATTTCTCTTCCTTCCTGGTCAAGCCTTGTGGCCCAAATTTGAGCGAGACGGGAAACGGTTTAGCAAAATTTATTCGATCGCCTCCTCCCCAGCCTACTGTCCACGGGTGGAGTTGTGTGTGTCGCGGGTGGGGTGGAGCTCCGCCGCGCTCCAGGATTTGTTGCCCGGTGACTCGATCCTCAGTCGGGGAGCCTACGGGTTGCTCACCCTCGATCGCCTCCCAACCCAGCCCCGGCTTTACTTGGCAGAAGGGTCAGGGATTGCGCCAATCAAAAGCCACCTCGATTGGTTGTTTGAGCAAGAACTGTCCCAGCCCGTGTGGTTGATTCAATCCAATCCGGAAACGCCAGCGCAGTTGCCCTACCGATCGCATTGGCGATCGCTGCAACAACGGTGGCAGTCCTTTCACTATCTAGAGGCGATCGATCGCTCTCCAGAAGCGCTGCTCAGCCAATTTCCCACGCTGGCTGGACTTGAGATAGACATTTGTGCAGTCAATCAGCGGGTGGATGAGCTTTACGAGGCTGTGCTGGGGCGGGGGGCGTCATCTGAGAAAGTGCGATTGGAGAAATTTATGGCGTTTTGATCAAGAAAAATGGGGTGGAATTATCTCCACCCCTGGCGCTCTAGGCAACGTCTGCGTTTAACTCAAACAGAGATTGCAATGCATCACCGATCGCCACTGCTATGGTGGGACGTAGGGGCAGGGTGCCTACCTCAATAGTGGGAGCAGCGTAGCCATAGCGCAATGGCTCACAATCGGCAGGCATTGTCCCCAATTCCACGCCAAATTGTTGGCGAAAGAGGAGTTGAGTCAGGGTATAGGCGCAGTACCAATCCTGGCGATCGTATTCTCCTCGTGTTCCCAGGTAGGGAAAATGGTGAATGAAATAGCCAAACAGGTGTTGACAATCCGTTGCATACTTTTGGGTGTCTAGGATGTGGTAGTGCCAGACTTGGTCAATGTCGTCGGGCGGGACTAATTGCAATCGAGGATAGCGATCGACAGATAGAGAAACAATAAATAGCGGGCGATGGATTGGGTGGTTTGTCGATGCGTCCATTGCGGACCCATACGAGCCTGCATCAGTTGGTAGGCAAGGGAGCCAAAATCAAGTCGTTGGACGTTATTCAGAAACAAGTGGAACGATTGGGAAGACGCAACATACGGAACCATGATGGCTTGTTCCTTCACACAAGGGGGGCTTGAGCAGGAGCATTGGGACAAATCAATCTCCTATTGATAACATCGCCAGATACGTTGCTTAATACGGATTGAAATGGATGCAATTAGTTCAGTTTTGTTCAGTCAACGAGTCCAGTTATGTTCTACAAACCCCTAAAATTTTTGCCACAATTTGGCTAAACGTTGTTGGCGATCGCCCCCTGCATTGCCTTTCCCCATTCCCATACCACATGGGGCACTGCCAACACACTGCCTAAATGGGCACGGAGTTTGCTCCATTGCAGCGATCGATAAAAGGGCACAATCTGCCAAAAGCGATTGACCGAGCAAACCACACCTTCCCCCACCGCCGTGACTTCGTGCCACCAGCCCGTGGGAATAAACAGCACCTCGCCAGCCCAAAGGATGACCTCGTAGCGTTGCTGGAGGGCTTGCTCAAATCGTGGAAATGCGTCTAGGTCAGGTCGATCGGGATAGACTTGGCTATAGGTGGAGCGGGATTTGAGTCCTTGAGTCAGATGGCGCTGAATGGGAAAGGGATAGACATTGTAAAGCTGGGAGGGCGGAAGCAGCACAAGCCGCTTGCTGCCGTGCAGTTGAATTAACGTGCCATCAAATGGATCGTAGTGCAGGCAAGTGGTGTGTCCTGCCAGCCCGACCCAGAGATTAAACCCACTGATGGGCACGGTTAAGTTCAATTGGTGGATGATGGCTTGCAACTCCGCTGCATCGCCCAGAGGAGTAGAGGTTAAACCGCATTTCCCCAAATACAGATCCTCCCGCTGGGCAGTGCCATCGTTGAGCCACTGGGCGTATTGGGTGAAGGGCACACTCCACGACTCGACACTGCTGCCAATGTCCTTCCACAGGCGTTTGTCTTGGGTGTAGCGATCGCGCCCATAGCGACGCACCGGAAACACCCGATCGCCCAACTGGACACAAAGAAAGTCCAAATCCCAAGCCTGGTTCAACTCAAACAGCCCAGTGACCACAACTGGAGTGCTGGTCTTGCGGTATTGCTCAAAGAATTGGGTGGCAGTCAGAGCGGAGGCAGAAACACGGGGGACATCCAGTGGTTGAGCAAAGGAGTCAACGGCTACCGATTTTTTCTCAGCTTGCATGGCTCGTCAAACTACAGAGTACAGGGGGGAATGTAGGCTGTTTATATGCAGGTTATCACAAAGCGGAGCTTGGGAAACTAGCTGGGGATACAACGCGTGACTCTCTCTCCAGCGACTCTATTTCCGCTGCTGTGACCTGATAGAGTTGGTAGACCAATTGATCGATCTGTCGCTCAAGCTGGCGATCGCCCGTTGTTGGGTATCGGTGGCTGTGGATCTGGGTTGCCCGTGTGGTTGAAGCAGATGAACCAATTGATCGACTAAGTGGATCAGTTGGTTGTAGGACTGGCGATCGCCCTCATCATTCAAATTAGCAAGGGAATAGGAATCTGCCGAATCTGCGGTGCACCCACTCGTAAATAGCCGCCCTGAAGCCGATTCCCCTGAAACGTGGTGGTGAAAAATAGAGTGACAAGGTGGCTATTGAGAATTCCTAGAAGGTAGCGCAGATCAATTGGGCTGAAGATAACGACGGTGGACTTTCCAGCGAGGATGGTTCCAATGGGATCGATCGCCACCTCTAAGCGCTGGCTCATCCCCGAAACCAATAATTTGGGCTGGGTAGCTTGCCAATGGCGTTTTGCAGAGAGAGTCATGAGCGCATCGGAGGAGACAATGGGATGACGGTAGGACTTCCCCAAATAGCGTACAGGTTTGTCATCCCAGTGAAAGGTGTACCGATCGATCGTACCGCTGTTGACCAATTTCAGGTCGCTCGGTTGCGGCTGAGCGCATTCTTGAATTTGAGCTTGCAGCGTGTAAGCTTCTCCAACCGTTGCAGCGCCCCAAACCTCTGCCATTGAAGCGAGGGAGGGAAAGTCTCGTTGCAGGCGATCGACCAATGCCCCCATGGTCTCAGACACTAAGACCCACGGGTGTGGGTGATGGAGCCGTTTGTAAGCAATGGGGTACTCGACTGCAACAGTGTGGATATCCCGCATTCGTTGGTAGTAAACACTAGTGGCGGCATTGGGAGCGGTTTTACGAGCCGTATAAATCAAGGGATAGACCGATGCCCCAAACACACGAACAGTAGAATAATCGTGAAGTGAGAGCAACTGGTTTGTCTGAG
>JAAUSV010000083.1 GCA_012032525.1 Leptolyngbyaceae cyanobacterium SL_7_1 | reverse complement strand
CACTCTCGCTGGAGATGGGTGAACCACTGGCTAGCAAGGGAGAACTGGGTAAAAGGACGCGGTGGGTTGTGGTGTCGTGGAGGTGAAATTCGATGGCGACTTGGCGATCGCTCACGGTCGTTGCTTGGGGATCGACTGGCTGATCCTCCGCCATCAGTTGCATCGTGGCAACTTGGCTCAGGGCAAATGTTTTTAGGTCAACGATACCTGTACGGGTTGATTTTCCCCACGTCAGCGTCGCTTGATTTTGACCCAACACCGCATAGAGATCGTATTTCGATCGCTCAAATCCCTCTGCCCACGCTTGGTAGGTCTGCACCTTTTGATATTCGTTCCATCCTGCCCATGCCAATCCGATAAAGACGGCTAGTAGGGGCAACCACAATAATCCGTGAATCATATCGGTTTAATTGTCCAGTGATCGATCAAACCTGCTTACTCCAGTCTAAAGAGTGTCTGCAACAAATTCATCAATGGACAAGGACAATGCTCTAGACTGGGATTACAAAATTCAGCAACAACATGAGGAAAGGGCAATGCGACTGTCTCAGATGTTATTTGTGACATTGCGAGAAGATCCAGCCGAGGCGGAGATCCCCAGTCATAAATTACTGCTTCGAGCCGGATATATTCGTCGCATTGGCAGTGGCGTCTATGCGTATTTGCCCTTGATGTGGCGGGTGCTGCAAAAGATTTCCCAAATCGTTCGCGAGGAGATGAACGCCACCGGAGCACAGGAATGCCTGTTGCCTGCAATCCAACCCGCTGAGTTGTGGCAGGAGTCGGGGCGGTGGGATACCTACACCAAAGCGGAGGGGATCATGTTCTATCTGACCGATCGCCAAGAGCGGCAGATGGCACTCGGACCCACCCACGAAGAGGTGATTACGTCCGTAGCGCGAGACATGATTCGCTCCTACCGCCAGTTGCCGCTACATCTCTACCAGATTCAAACCAAGTTTCGCGATGAAATTCGTCCCCGCTTTGGGCTGATGCGGGGACGCGAGTTCATCATGAAGGACGGCTATTCTTTCCACGAAAACGAAGACAGCCTCAAGCAAACCTACGCCGATATGGATCGGGCATACCGTCGGATGTTTACCCGTTGTGGCTTGAGGTTTCTACCCGTAGAAGCAGACTCAGGGGCGATCGGCGGCTCCGGTTCCCAAGAATTCATGGTACTGGCGGACGCAGGCGAAGACGAGGTACTGTTCACCGCAGACGGCAACTATTCTGCTAACACAGAAAAGGCTGTTTCCCTGCCCCCGGATGCCATTGAGCGAACCCAGTTCCCCCAGTACGAAACGTTGGATACACCGAATACGCCGACGATCGACAGCCTCGCTAAATTCCTCAACTGTTCTCCCACGCAAATCGTCAAGAATGTGCTGTACCAAGCCGTGTATGACAATGGCGTAACGGCGCTGGTACTAGTGAGCATTCGCGGGGATCAGGACGTGAACGAGGTGAAGCTGACCAATGAGGTGGTGAAATTGGGCGACTCGCTGGGGGCAAAAATCCCTCCTCGCCCTCACCGTTCCCGATGCCGAAGCCCAGGCGAAATGGGCAGCCAAGCCGTTACCCCTGGGCTACATTGCTCCCAATCTGGCGGATGACTACATCGGCAACGCCAAGGACATCCATCCAAAATTCCTGCGGTTGGTGGACAAGACAGTGGTTGAGCTGAAGAATTTTGTCACGGGTTCCAACGAGTCTGGCTTTCACGTCGTTGGGGCAAACTGGGGCGATCCCTTCCCCTTGCCCGAAACCGTGGTAGACGTGCGCACCGCTCGACCGGGCGATCGCGCCATTCACGACCCCGATCAAACCCTACAAAGCGCACGGGGCATTGAAGTCGGTCACATTTTCCAACTGGGAACCAAATATTCTAGCCGTTTGGGAGCCACCTACACCAATGAGCAAGGGGAAGACCTGCCGCTGGTGATGGGCTGCTACGGCGTCGGCGTTTCCCGCTTGGCACAGGCAGCCGTGGAGCAAAATTATGATCAGAACGGCATTGTCTGGACAGTGGCGATCGCTCCCTACCACGCCATCGTCGTCATTCCCAATATCAGCGATGCCGATCAAGTCGCCGCTGCCGAAAAGCTCTACCACGATCTAAATGCGGCAGGGGTGGAAACCTTGCTGGACGATCGCAACGAACGGGCAGGGGTGAAATTTAAAGATGCCGATCTGGTGGGGATTCCCTTCCGCATTGTCACCGGGCGATCGCTGCAACAGGGCAAAGTAGAACTGGTGAAACGGGCAACTGGGGAATCAGAGGAAGTGGCGATCGATGCCGTGGTTATGACACTTCAGCAGGCGATCGCAGAAGCCTTGCAAGTGTAATCGGAGAATATTATGACTTCCTTGCACTCCTCCGCCAGCAAATTATAGGAAACCGATTATCTTCAATGGATCGAAACCACCCTAGAGCAATTGCGCCAGCAAGATAAACTACTCCTTAATAATCTTTGAGGTCTAAAGCATCTGACAAATCAAAAATATCTTCAGAATCCAACTCCTCATCTAATAGAAGAGATGTCTGTTCTTGTGAAGGTTCTAATAAAACCTTGCCTTTCTTTGATACATAATCAATGAGCTTCGCCCAATCAATGTGATAATTTCTTGTGAAGTAATTTGTGAAATCTGCCGTCATTTCATTAACTTTTGCTGCATAAGTTGCTTTAAATAGCTCATCCTTTTGTTTTGCTTCTTTGTCAATAGGAATAATTATTTCTTGATAAAGGTTTTCATCATTTGATAAAAATTGCCAAAATTCTTGACCAGCGTATTTGTAATAAATCTTATCTGGTTCTTCATCTATTGTTCCTTTTTTGAGTTTCTTTTTGTCTTTCAAAGGGTTGCTATCCTTCCCGTACATGCATCCATTTACGGCAACAATTTCACCCTTCACTCCTCTATCTCGCAAGATACTCCTTGCCTTTTTGAAATTGTCTTTCATTTTATTGATTTGATCGGAATTGCCCCAGCTTGTGCCAGATTTAATTCCTACAATGTAATAACAATTATCTCTCTCAAACTCTAAATCAATGCTGTTCAATTCTGACTTAGAACCGTTGTAAAGAGTAGACGAGACAAAAATTGCAAAATTCTCTAAAAGATTGCCGAAGATAGTTTCCTCTTGAGAGGAAAGATAGGCGTCAACGATGCTTTTCACAAAATCACTAGCTAACTCGATATTTTTTGCTTTAAACAAGTAAGGATTTTTGCGCTTTAAAACATCGAGAAGCCTAAGTTTGCTTAACTTCTCAAATCTCTTCTCATAAAATGGAGTTAAGACATTTTCCACAAGATAATCGTAGTAAGTTTGATAAATTGATTCAGACATAAAATTATACTCCTCTGACTGATAAATACTATCCCTTGAATGAACACTCAACCTTTGACTATTAAATTTTGCCTGTTCAGTATTATGAACAGCCAACTCACAATATTTCTCGTTCATCTCAATTCCTACATAGTTCCTGCCTAATTCTTTTGCAGCCACACAGGTTGTTCCTGAACCAAGAAAAGGATCAAGCACAGTGTCTCCTGATTCAGTAAACAATCTTATAAACCATAATGGAAGTGCTTTTGGAAATGCTGCGCTATGATTTTTATTTCCACATTCAGTAGCTAAGTGCAAAACATTGGTTGGATAAGCCATTTTACGCTCTACCCAATTAGATATGTTTTTGCCAAAACCGCTTTCTACTTTAGAAGCATCACGCCTCATATCTGTTTCGCTTAGTCTTTTAAGACGTGATTTAGCCCAATCTCCCATAGGAACCATTACAGTCTCCTGAAACATCTTAAATTTTTTCTGTTTATTAAAATGTAGGCAACGTTCCCATGAGTCACGAAAGCGATTAGACCATTTGCCGGGATAACTGTTTTTCTTATGCCATATATATTCTTCAGTCCAAAGCCATCCTTGGTTTTGCATTTCTAGAATTAGATTTAGAACGTATGGATGCCGTTCTCCGTTGACAACTTTCTCCTTTATATTCAAAATGAAAGAGCCTTCAGGCTTTAAAACTCTTTTCAATTCCAAAGATATAAGAAGAAACCAGCCGACATATTCATCTGGTGAAATTCCTCCATAAGTTTTTTTGCGGCTATCAGCGTACGGGGGTGATGTAATGATTAGATCAATGCTTTCAGGAGGTATTTTTTGTAATACCTTTAAACAATCACCCAGAATAATCTTGTTCGTCCAACTGTGGGGATCCTTTGAATCTATTATTTTCAAATCCCTAATAAAAATCTCTCTGGTTTCGTCTACCTCAAATAGACTCCGTGTCACATCTACCATCAATTTAAACCCCAAAACTGAGATAATTCTCAGTTGAAAATACATGTGTCATTAGGGATTATATAACCCAGTAGTTTATCTTAACTAACTTATAAGCACATCACATTCACCAGCTCAAGGATCATGCATTATGCAAGCCACATCGTCTACCGGACAGCTTCCTGAGGTGCTGCACTCTAGTTCCTCCGCCTTAGTGCTGTTGCTCAACCGTGGGGCGGGACAGATTCGATCGCTCACCGGATCGATCCCCCCTAGCGGACTCGTATTGTTGTCCTGTTTATCGGCACAGGTGGGAACAGCGATCGCCACTTTCATGTTTAGCAGCATTGGGTCGATGGGCACGGTGTTTGTCTGTAAGGCGATCGCCACCCTCTGGCTGCTTGCCATCTGGCGTCCGCGCTGGCGCAACCATTCCCGGCAAGATTACCTACTTGTGGGCTTGTTTGGATTGGCGATGGCGGGGATGAGTTTGGCATTTTTTGGGGCGGTTAGCCGAGTTCCCCTGGGTGTTGCTTCGACGCTGGAATTTTTAGGTCCATTGGGAGTGGCGCTGCTGGGGTCTCGTCGTCCGTTGGATCTAGTCTGGGTTGGCTTAGCCGCCGGAGGTGTTTGCCTACTCTCTCCACTAAATGGCAACACGTCGCTTGATCCGCTAGGAGTTGCCTTAGCACTGCTATCGGGAGTCTGTTGGGCGGGTTATATCTTGCTTTCGGTGCCAGCCGGACGAGCATTTCCCGGTGGGGCAGGGTTGGCGTTGTCGATGACGGTGGCAACGTTGATTCTTTTGCCGCCAGGCGTTTTGCAGGCGGGTACGGCGCTGCTGGATTCCAAGGTGTTGCTGCTGGGGGTAGGAGCGGCATTTTTGGGAACGATCGTCACCTATTCGCTGGAATTCAAAGCCCTAAAAACGGTTCCTCCGCGTGTATTTGGGATTTTGATGAGCATTGAACCAGCGATCGCCGCTCTAGTCGGGCTACTAATTTTAGGCGAACAGTTGCAGTTGCAGAGTTTAATGGCGATCGGGCTAGTGGTAATGGCGGCAATTGGGGTTACGCTGTTTGGCAGAACTCCTTCTGTCCACTAATTATGGAATTTTTTACGCTAGTTCTGTCTGGTGTGTTGAGTCTGTTGGTTCCCGCAGGCTTTGTGCTCGATCGACTCGCCGCCAATGCCATCCGAGACCCCCTGGAAGATGCCGAAGTTCTGGCGGTGCGAATTGACAACACGCCCACTCACCAACTGTTGCAGGGACGGGTCGATCGGGTGCGAATTGCTGGACGAGGACTGTTCCCGTTAGAGGGAGTGCGGATTGCGGTGGCGGAATTGGAAACGGGGGCGATCGCCGTTGATCCCGCCGACCTGCGAGACGGAGAAATTACCCTGGAACAACCCTTGAATGCGGCAATCCGATTGGTGCTCGATCGAGCGGATGTAAATGCGGCATTGCGATCGCCCGAAATTCAGGAATACTTAGAGGATTTAAGTTTCAGCCTAGCCCTAACTCCAGAAACCGAGGGACAAGAGTACGAATTCATCGATCCCCAAATCGAATTTCTTGCAGACAATCGCTTGCGCTTTCAGGTGGTGCTGCGGCAGGAGGGTACGGAGGAACAGATTCAAATCCAAGCAGAGACGGGGCTGACTATGGTGGCTGGGCATCAAGTGCAACTGATCGAACCGGAGGTGTTGATCAACGATCAGGCGATTCCACCCACTTTTCTGGTGCCATTAACGGAGGGGCTGAGTAGACAGTTTGATTTGCGTCGCCTTGAGGAATCCGGTTTAACGGTGCGAATTCTACAATTACAGGTAAATCCCGACCAGTTGGCGATCGCCGCCATCCTGCGTGCCGAGCCAGATAGTGTTTTGTTAAATTCGTCCGAAAACTAGGCGATCGCTCCTGTAGTTATCAACCTATGGCGATCGCTTCTACATCGCCAACCCCTGTTGCCTTTTAGGAGTGTCCTATGCACGATCGTCAACCTGTTCAAGATGAACCTCGTTCTACGAGACCCGCCCGCCGCATCCCCGCAGGTCTGCTCGCCGGATTATCCGTCATTTTAATTACGGGTAGTGCCACGGCTTGGTGGACGTGGAATACGGTTTCAGAAAAGCCGTCCACAACGGTATCTACCCCCAATACGATCTCCCAACCCATCCCTACAAACGAGCCCATTCAAAGTCAGCCAAATGCCGTTGAGTCGGCTCCGGTGGAAACTGAGGAAACTGTGCAGGTCTACTGGCTCAAGGACACGGGGACAGAGTTTGAATTGGTGCCTGCCTCCATCACTGTCGCAGCTGATAAGCCAGATGAAGTGCTCACCATGGCAATGGAAGCATTATTGACCGCAGAACCAGAAAGCGCTGATGTTGCTTCCACCATTCCACCAGAGACAAAATTGCTTGACCTCCAAGTCAAGGACGACGGTGTCCACGTTGACCTCTCGGACACGTTTGTCACTGGTGGCGGCAGTGCATCCATGGTGGGCAGATTGGGACAAGTAATTTACACGGCAACCAGCCTTGACCCCACCACTCCGGTGTGGGTGTCTGTTGAAGGGGAACCGCTAGAAGTGCTCGGTGGAGAAGGTGTTTTGGTGAAACAGCCAATGACACGGGATGAGTTTGAGCAGAGTTACGAATTTTAGAATATGACTATTAGCTGTTAGCTTTTAGTAATTCACACAGAAACAAGGGGTTCAAGCCCCTTGTTTTATGGTGTCAACAGGTTGTCAAGGAACACACTGAATGCTTTTCTTAAGCCCTATGTGTACCTGAATGCTAGATGTTATGACCTTGGGGCGATCGCCCTTAACTGCAAGCTTAAGCGCTAGTCGCTAACAGCAAACGGTCGATCGCTCAATAAAACCATTTATGGGTGCGAGTAGCCAACTGGAAATAGCGAAAGGGCATGATTGGCATGCCCTCACTGAGTTTCGTAGGTCTTTATCATGACAAGGTTAACTCGCAGTATCCGTTGTAATCGGTTGTATCGCAAAGATTAGCGGGGTTGCATCCTGATGGTGGAATTGGATGAGTAGGGGGTAGCTGCGATCGAGTTGCAAGTCAAACAATTCCACACTGAGAATGCCTGCATTGGCACGCTCAGCGTTTGCGGTCATGGCGGTGTCTTTCAATTCGATCTGTCCGGCGCAGGGCAAGTCGGCTTGAATTCTCAATTGATTAGATTGGGGAGACAAGGTAGCTTGCACTCGTAACTGCCCCATGGACGTTTGCCATTGGCGCTCGACATGGGCAGTTTCGGCAGACACAGTGAGGGTGAGAGAATCAAGAATCTCACGGGCTGCCATCAGGGACAGTGCCATTTGTTGTAACTCGGTGGCGGTTTCATACTGAGCAGGCATCCCTGCCAATGCACCAGTGGAAGTGCCAGAGCGAGTGGGGGAGGTGAGCACCAAGCCAGCCAAGTGATTTAACACTTGGGGCTGTCCCGGAAAGATCTTTTCGACTGCCTGCACCAACCGTGCCCCTTGTCGGAGGGAGGTTTGGATGACGGCTTGACAGCGATCGAACAGTTGCACTAAAACAGGTTCCGGCATAGGAACGGGCAGTGTTAGATCGTGGAGCTGATTTAACCACAACCGGGTAGGAACCAGCACGGGAACACCCAACTCCTGTGGCTGAGCCTCATAATCTCGAACCTCAGATTCCCACGGGAATAGGGGTGGTCTACGTTCAATTTCGGCGCGTAGCCGATGTTTTATTAAAGTGTGAAAACGGTCTTGCACAGCAGGTATGTCTCCTGGATTAGATAAGGGGATCTCCTCAAAACAAAAATGCGAATCCGAGAGGCTGGTAGCTAGCGCGTCCATCTCCTCGGAGTCGATTGAATCTATGTGATGCAGTTGTGACTGTTCCCCAAATGGGTCAGGCTCGGTTCCGGGAGTGGAACCATTCCCCGATGGCGCGGTTGCAGACGCTTGAGGAGTCTGCAACAGCCAAGCCAAGAAACTATCGATAGCTTCTGAATCACTATTCATCGCTTGTTGCCCCTGATCCGGATACTAAATTATTGCGAATTTCCCATGCTTGTTCCAAGAGTTTCGACCACTGTTTTTGTACCTGTGTAACCGTACAGCCAAGGGTTTGGGCGATCGCCCCCTCTGGTATTCCCTTTTGTTTTAGGTGAAGCAGCTCCATTTGCTGCGGATTAATTTTTTGTTGGAGTAGTTGCCACTGGCGAGGGGTTAACCCAAAATTGCGCTCCAAATCTGCTTCTAACCACTGGTGCACCAATTCCCAGTGATGGGACAGAGCAAAGCGAATCAAATGATATTTAAACCGCTGTTGTAAATAATCTCGTTGGCGTGGGGTTAGTTCCAAAATACTCTCAATTTCGCTTGCCGGAAGATCCTGCAAGCGCAATGCAAAATAATTGGCACAATCTTCCTGTTGTCGCTCCTCCAGGTATTTCATCAGCTCACGAATGACTGAGCTGCGAGTGAATCTTCGGCTGGCTCATTCTCCTGCGCCACCATTTGTTCACGTACCTGTTGCACCGGAGCCATGTTGCGGTTATTATCGGATTCTCCCGTTGCTCCCTCGGCTGCCTGCTCAATATCAACGGCGGTTTCCGGAGGTTGTTGCTGAGAAAAAGTCTGTGCCCGTAAAATGATCAACTGTTGACTACGCCGCCCCGCTAGGGGAATGCGTCGCTTGCCATAGCGCTCGGTAAACGCCATGTATTCTGCTAACTCCAACATGCTCCGGGGTGAATAGCCCGCAGGTAGCTGGTTTTCTCGACGAAATGCATTCAATGCCTCAATGTAAAACCCTTGCAAAAAATCTTCAATAAGATTTAGGCGGGCTTGGTAGCTCGATTGCACTTGAGGCGGAGTAATGTAGCGATAAATCACGGCGCTGAGCGTGCTGTGCAACTCCACTCGTCCTCGATGAGAACCCAGTTGGTGGTATTTGAGGCACTGCTTAAGGCGATGGCGAGCAGGGTGATTAACCAAGTATCTACCTCTCCTGAAGATTGAATGCGCCTACTCTCCGAACAGATCCGGGTCACTTCCGTGGCTAAACGAGTCGCGACATTCCGACAATTCTGTTCAGAGGCTTGAGTGGATTGCTGTAACTCGCTAAAGAGTAGCTTAAAGATAGCCTCCACGCTTTAGACGATCTCCCCCTGACGGTTAGTTAAATCGGTACAACGTTAACACACAAAACGAAGGTTGCCATTATTTCTACTGATTCTATGGAGAAATTTAATCACAACCTTATCTACTTTAAGTAAAAGTACAGATTTAGCAAGGTAGGGGTTGACCCTCTATCCTGAAACGCTGTACTACTGGGTGCACCATGACACCAGGCTGCTAGACTACACTGAAGAAAAAAGCAGCCCATTACACCATGAATATTGATCAGCAAATTCAATCCCTGATTGACGATGCTCCAAGCGATGGTAGAACCCCTGCGGCGGTCGAGGCGATCGCCCCTGCTCTCCAGCTTATCGCAGAGCAGCTAAAACACACCCAATATTATGTGTTGCAAAACTTAGAACAGCAATGGGTGGTGACAACGCTCAACCATCGCAATCAGCCAGAACTTTCAAAAAAAGTAATCTATGCGTTCCCGACGCTTCAAGATCTAAGCTCTGGTCCGTATTCCCTCAGAGATCCGCAAATTTTAGCAGTGCCCATGCCAGTGGTGCATGTGCTGTTTCAACTGATTGCCATGAAATGGTGGACAGCCTGGTTTTCTTTGAAGTTCCAGGTAATCCTAGAGCAACGGCAGAGATCAGCCGACAAAGCTTTCAGGAACTCCTACAGCGGCAACTACAACGAGTGCAAAAAACAGGGGTTCCGCCGGATGTGGCTTGAGAGCGATTAGCTGTCAGCGATTAGTGATTGGCTGTTGGCTAATCGCTAATCGTTAATTGCTGACTGCTTCTGGAACCAACTCAGGCAACGATTCCTCTAGCCCAGTTTCCTCTGCCAACCCCATTGCCCGGTTGTAGACGCGGGTGTAGTCTTTGGCAGATTTTTCCCAACCAAACTCTTCCTGCATGCCCCGTTGTTGGAGTTCCTGCCAGCGATCGCGATAGCGATAGCCCTCCCACGCCCGAATCATGCAGGTGTAGAGGTCGAGCGGTTCATAGCGATCGAAGCAATATCCTGTCCCACTGTGGCTCATCGGCTCATGGTGGGAAACGGTATCGACTAATCCGCCTGTACGTCGAACAATGGGGACGCAGCCATAGTGCAGGGCAATCATTTGGCTAATGCCGCAGGGTTCAAACCGAGAGGGCATGAGAAAGGCATCGGAGCCAGCATAGATACGACGAGCCAAGGCATCGTTGTAAAGCAAGTAGGCAGACATCCGCCCCGGAAAGCGTGAAGCAAGTTGCCACAGTTGGGTCTCGTAGTAGCGATCGCCCGTTCCCAGCACCACAAACTGGGCGTCAGTATAGGACAGGAAGCGATCGAGAATTTGCAGCACGAGATCAATGCCTTTCTGCTCCACCAAGCGAGTCACCATTCCCACCAAAAATGCCTGGGAGTTGACCTCCAAGCCCATTTCCTCCTGCAAGGTGATTTTGTTGGGGGTTCGTTTTTCCAGCGTGTCTGGGCTAAAGGATTGGGCAATATGGGCATCTACGGTGGGGTCAAACGATTCTATGTCAATACC
Source organism: Leptolyngbyaceae cyanobacterium SL_7_1 (assembly GCA_012032525.1). Classification (GTDB taxonomy): domain Bacteria; phylum Cyanobacteriota; class Cyanobacteriia; order Elainellales; family Elainellaceae; genus JAAUSV01. Next base: position 4,089 of record JAAUSV010000083.1, on the reverse strand, counting down.
GTTGAGGATGCCTACTAACTTGCCGCTGATGAAGGAGAGCAACCCTTCTAACTGCTCTCCATAGGCGGCGGTTTGAATCTGTTGGGCGTAGGTGGGAGAAACGGTGGTAACGATATTGGCATATTGCACAGCGGCTGCCATGGTGTTGTGCCCTTGCATATACCACGGGCACCAGGTCATTTGTTCTAGTTTCCACCGCCATGGACCTTGATAGGCAAGATTGTGAATCGTATAAACGGTCGCAATATCGGGGGATTGGTGCATCCACACGGGAATCATCCCGGTGTGCCAATCGTGACAGTGAATGATATTGGGCTTCCAGTAGTTCCAGGCAAACTCGGCAGCTCCGTTGGCAAACAGGGTAAATCGCCAATCTTCGTCGTCGCCGCCATAAATTTTCCGTCCGGCAAACGCCGGATGTCCAAACAGATAAAGTGGTACATCAGAGTTGGGCAGGGTCGTTTGGTAAACCTGAAAACTTTGGAACATGGCGAACCCACTCCACACAGGCTCCTTGGGAACCTCAACCTTGTCGGGCATGAACCCGTAGTAGGGCATGAAAATTCGGACATCGTGACCCATTGCCTTCAATACTTTGGGAAGGGCACCGACCACATCTCCCATTCCTCCAACTTTGGCAAGCGGTGCTGCTTCGGCGGCAACGAACAAAATTCGCATCGGTTCCAATGTCTCCCCAAAACGACTCAACTAGAAACAGTCTAGAGTAGAACGGGAACGGAGAGAGGAAGGATGGAGCATGAGGGAGGCAGACGGAGGTAGAGTCGTTTGCGTATGATAGGGCTATGGTAATCGTTGAGACGCTTAGCCTATGCGATCGCTAAAGAATTACACCGTCGTTTTACGTCCTGATGACATGGGTTTTGAAAAAGTTTGACAAAAAGGTAGCCACGCCCGCTGGCACCATGCGATGGTAGAACAACCATTCCGATTCATGGCAATGCTGAAATAGGGGGTTGGCTATTTTGAGAGATTTTGAAGCAGTTGAACATTACCGAAGAGACGTTTAATCAGTTGCGCTAAAAGTCCAGTTGCGATTGCTATGAAAGAACTTTACCCACCGATCGCCCCCTACGACGCAGGCACACTCCAGGTTTCCGACCTGCATACCCTCTACTACGAACAGGTAGGCAATCCCCACGGCAAACCCGTTGTGTTTCTGCATGGGGGTCCGGGTGGAGGGATTGATCCGGTGTATCGTCAGTACTTCGACCCAGCGCTGTGGCGAGTGGTGTTGTTTGATCAGCGGGGCTGCGGTCGCAGTACGCCCCACGCCGAGTTGCGGGAAAATACGACGTGGGATTTGGTCGCAGATATTGAGCGGTTGCGGAAACACTTGGGCATCGATCGCTGGGCGGTGTTTGGCGGCAGTTGGGGGAGTACCTTGGCGCTGGCATATAGCCAAACCCATCCCGATGTCTGTACTGCTTTGATTTTGCGGGGAATTTTTTTGTTGCGATCGAAGAATTACGCTGGTTCTATCAAGAAGGCTGTAGCTCCATTTTTCCCGATGCCTGGGAGGCGTATTTGCAACCAATTCCCCTAGAGGAACGCCACGATTTAATCGCTGCCTATTACAAACGTCTCACGAGTTCTGATCCCCACGTTCGACAAACAGCAGCGCGGGCGTGGTCGGTGTGGGAGGCGAGCACCAGTAAATTAATTCCCGATGCGGGGTTGCAAGCCGATTTGGGCAAAGCCAATTTGCCGATGCCTTCGCCCGGATTGAGTGCCATTACTTTGTCAACAAAGGGTTTTTTGAAACCGAAGATTGGCTGTTGCAGCAGTGCGATCGCATTCGTCATCTGCCAATCACGATCGTGCAAGGTCGCTACGATGTCGTTTGCCCCCCGATCTCTGCCTGGGAGCTTTACAAAAAGTTACCTGAGTCAGAATTTGTCCTGGTTCCCGATGCGGGGCACTCGATGACGGAACCGGGAATTCGCTCTGCGCTTTTGGCAGCGACCAATCGGTATGGGCGATCGAGTCAGGTTTAGAACAACGGGTAATTCTGGGTTGGGCGATCGAAATTACCCATTTGGACGGACTCCCCCGTGACAATCCTCATTCCTGTGATATAGTACGTTTGTACCACTGGGGACAAACTTGCACAGTTGGCAGCAGAGGTCTATAGCAGAGGATTATATATGACAACAGGTACTAAGGGACGGACGAGTAAGGCAGCCGCCACAGAGTCCAACGGCATCGCACCAGCAGTTACCGCCACTACTGCCACTCGCACACTGGCGATCGACGCGGGTAACTACGATTTGAAATATTACGATGGCAACGGCAACCCCAAAGCGATTCGATCGGTGCGCTATCAGTTGCCCCAAGGACGAGATTCGGTGCGCTATACCGAATCCTCTCCATTAGTTGAATTGCCCGATGGCACTCGCTACCACTTTGGCAATCAGGCATACAAATATCGCCGCCAACAGCAAACCGTTGTCGAAAACAAAATTGAATTGGCACGGCTGCACCTTTATGCGTGCCTAGAACCCGTTGAGGCGACGATTTCTGAGTTTCCCTTAAATCTCTACGTTTCTACTCCCGACCCCGCTCGCCATGCCGAAGCGATTCAGGAACAACTCTTAGGCTTGCATGAGGTGAAGCGCAACGGAGTGTACTACCGCGTCAAAGTCGAGCACGTCGAGGTCGAACGCGAAGGTATGGGGGCTTACCGCTACGCTCAACGGCTTGGTTTAATTCCTGACAGTGGCTACACGATCGTTGTTGATATTGGTGGTGGTACGTGGCTGACCCGCCTTGTGGATGCTGAAGGCGAAGTGATTGACGAAAACGTTATGGATCGGGGCGGTTCCTATGAACTGGCTACCTCCATCAGCTTCGATAAACGGTTAGGCAATGCGCTAGGAACTACCGCAGATCCCGGCATCGTCATGGACGGCTTTAAGAATGGACACGTATACGCAGATACAGGCTTGTCGTGGGCAAGCTGGCTGGAAGAACACCTCGACCCCTGGTTCAAAGGCATCTTCCAAACGGTGCGGGCACAGTACACCCCCTACATGCCCCGTGTGACGAAGTTTTTGGTGACGGGTGGCGGTTCTCACCTGATCGCGGAGCGGCTGGCAGGTCGCAAGTTATTTGCCGTCATGCCCGATGCCCAGTTTGCTAACGTGCGTGGTTTGTTTCCTTTACCGAGTGATTTACAGCTATGTATGACAACAAGATAAGACTCAGCCAAGACGTGATCGAAAAAGCCGAACTCATCGCCAACGAGTGGGGCTTGAAGAATGCCCGCGCCGCTGTGGAAGCCGTCTTCCGCCGCTATGCCGATGATTACCTCACCGGACGCACCGGGGAAGACGTGTATCCGATGATGCGGCTTGTCCCTTCCCACCATGAGGGGCTGCCTGTGCGATCGAATCCTGCTCCCAAACGAGTTTGTGAAGCAATGGATGCGCTAGAAGATTTGCTCGGAGCCTAGATCTCGATATTTCTGAAAGGACAGGGGTAGGTTTAAGCTACCTCTGTTTTTGTATTAGTGTTTAAGAAGCGCATCTAACGTTTGAGAAGGGTCTATTTTGGTTGGATTCACCAGGTAGGGAATCATCCTATGACTGTCACGACTTATGTCTGGACGACCGATCGCTATCATCAAGCCGTTCAAGCCGGGGTGTTTGACGATCAGCCCGTTGAGTTATTGAATGGAGAGATTGTGGTCATGTCGCCTGAAGGAATTCCCCACGCGGGCTACTCCAGTGATGCGGCAAATTACCTACGGAGACAGCTTGGCGATCGCGCCCTGATTTGCGAAGGACATCCGATTACCTTGTCCGACCGTTCAGAACCAGAGCCAGATCTGGCGATCGTTGCACCATTGCAGCAGGTTTATAAAACCCAACACCACCCCTACCCAGAGGATGTTTTTTGGCTAGTCGAGTATTCTGATACGAGTCTGGACAAAGACACGAGCGTTACAGCCATTCTTGCATGAGTAAGCCACAATTTAGTAGCCTGAGTGAGACCCGTAAAATCAGGAAATAACCACTCATGCCTGCGCCTTTGTCAGTTGATCTACGACAGCGAATTCTCGCCGCTTAT
>JAAUSV010000082.1 GCA_012032525.1 Leptolyngbyaceae cyanobacterium SL_7_1 | reverse complement strand
TTTTTGGGAAATCAGCCTGTGCCTCCACTTCAATCGGTCCGGTAAATTCAGTCCCCATGCCCCAATGCGCCGTATCAACGTGATGTGCTCCCCATCCGGTAATCATGCCAGCGCCAAACTGCTCACAGCGCAGCCATCCGGGCGATCGTCGTCCAGACGCCGCCGAGCAACCTTAAGCGGCTCTGCTCCGTGTCGCCAGTTGATGATATTCTCCAGTTTTGGTTTGCCACCCCCGGCACGCCCGAAGCTACCTATGCCCAGCGCCGCAACGTGTGGTTTCAAAAACGAGATGAGACAGATCGGGTGATTCGCGATCGATTTCTGTTTCTCCATCAACAGGCGGTGGCTGGAGCGCTGGCAAGGTGGGAAGCTGAGCCATCCAGTTGCTTGGCGCTGATTTTGCTGTTCGATCAGTTTCCTCGCAATCTATTTCGGGGCACTCCCCAAGCCTTTGCCAGTGATGCGCAGGCGTTGCAGGTGGCAACCAGGGCACTCGATCGCCAGTTTGATCAGTTCAGCTCTACAGATCCAACCCCTGGTACAACAGCAGTGAGATCACAAAATTAATCATAAAGATCAAGACCCAGGCAGTGACAACCGCCGCCGTGGTCGATCGCCCCACTCCCCGGACTCCCCCGGTGGTCGTCAGCCCCCAGTTGCAGCCAATCACCGCCAGCAAAGCCCCAAAAATCATACTTTTGAGCACAACGCTGAAGAGATCTTTTAACTCCAGAAATTGTCGGAGGGAGCTTAAAAACTCCGCTGGAGACAGGTGATAAAAAAAATCAGCCGTGGCAATGCCACCCACCATGCCGATCGCCAAGCCCAGCACTGTCATCACGGGCACCATGACACCGCAGGCGAGCACACGGGGCAACACCAGGTAATCCACCGGGTCGGTTTTGAGCATTTGTAGGGCGTCGATCTGTTCGCTCACCCGCATACTACCGATCTCGGCGGCAAAGGCAGATCCCGCCTGTCCAGCAATCACACACGCGGTGAGAATGGGAGCAAGTTCTCGACAAAAGGCAATGCCAAACGCCCCACCCACCGCATTGACGGCTCCAAAATCGCTGAGCGATCGGGCGGTTTGGACTGTAAATATCATTCCAGCAAAAAAATTAGTGAGTAATACCGAGTTGAGGGAAGCAGGACCCACCATCACCATGTGCTCCACCAACTGCTGTCGATAAAATTTGCCCCGAAACAACCGCACCACCACCTGCCCACCCAAAAAAATTGCCATGGTAAACCGTTGTAACCAGCGTAGATTACTGGGGCGATCGGGGGTAATGGGAGGGAAGGTCATCGTTGGGTAGGTCGTTGGGTAGTCCGGCGGGCAGTCTGGCGGGCAGATCGGCGGGGGCTAGGGAGGATTGGCGACACCAAGCCGCGTAGAGATCGGGACGGCGATCGCGGGTGCGTTGAATTTGCTGGTCTTGCCGCCAGCGATCGATCGCAGCATGGTTTCCAGAGAGTAGCACGTCGGGCACGCGCCAACCACGAAACTCGGCGGGGCGGGTGTACTGGGGATAGTCTAACAATCCTGCTTCAAAGCTTTCCGCCTTTAACGACTCCTCCTTGCCCACGGTGCCTGGGAGCAGCCGAATCACGCCGTTGAGCAGAGCGAGGGCGGGAATTTCCCCACAGGTGAGGACAAAATCGCCCAGCGACAGTTCTTGATCCACCAGGTGCAGCACCCGTTCATCCACCCCTTCGTAGTGTCCGCAGATGATCACCAACTGGTCTAGCTCGATCGCCAATTCTTGAAACAGGGCTTGGGTCATCGGTTCCCCCTGGGGTGTCATCAACACCACCCGTCGTCGGGGCAACACGGGCAACGACTCCACCGCTGCAAAAATGGGTTCGGGTTTCATTAGCATGCCGACGCCACCCCCGTAGGGTTCATCGTCTACTCGATGGTGTTTGTCGAGGGCAAAATCACGGGGATTGGTTAGGGCGACAGCGGCAATCCCCTTCATCAAAGCTTTACCAATCAAGCCTGAATTTAAAGGGGATGTGAAGAAATCGGGGAAAAGCGTCACAATATCGAGTTGCACGGGGATTTTTTAAACAAAAACTTCCTGATGACTTAAATTAGGTTAAGAAATCTGAGATGATTCCTTGTAATGAAACTAACCCTCCAGTGCCTGTGTAAGCTGGCAAACGGCTTGATTTGATTAATTTGCTCAGTTTAGCAGCGAGTCAAACTGGTAAAGCCGAGTTTAAAAGCAGTAGGACGTGCAGGTTTTGCAGGAATTTATTCCTTACCAGCATACCGCTCGACTTATGGAGCGATCGCCCTATGATAGATTGGAGCGTGCATTTTGATGCTATCTCGCCCAGTTTCCAGTTTGGAAATTTGGATCATCCCCAATGCCGATTCCAATTGAAACGTTGCAACGACTAACTCGACCCGTCAACCCCACGAGCATTGACTTTCGTAGCAGACTGGAGCGGTTGTTTAACCTCATATCCAGACCTATAATGCTGCAATTAAAACCTCAACTGTTTCAGCAGAGGATGCCAGAGCTGACAAAGACTGCCGTGATGATCATTGGCGGTGCCGAAGACAAGGTGCACGGACGCCAAATTCTCCAAACCTTCTTCAAACGATCGGGGGGGGAAGACGCCCGCATTGCCATCATCCCCTGTGCGTCCCGTGAACCTGCGATCATCGGCGATCGCTACCGCGAGATCTTTACGGAAATGGGCGCAAAACAGATCGAAATTCTCGATATTCGCGATCGAGATCAGGGCAATCACTCAGATTGGCTCAATTTTGCCGAAGCGTGTACGGGCGTGTTTATGACCGGGGGCGACCAGTTGCGGCTATGCAGCATGTTGTCGGAAACCTGCATCATGGACAAAATCCGCATGCGGGCGCAGTTGGGAGAGATTACCCTGGCGGGAACGAGTGCCGGAGCCGCTGTCATGGGGGAGCAGATGATTGCAGGCGGTGGCAGTGGAGAATCGCCCAATCGAGCCTTGGTGGATATGACCAGTGGCTTGGGAATCATCCCGGAAATCATTGTGGATCAGCATTTTCACAACCGCAATCGCATGGCACGGCTGATGAGCGCGATCGCCGCCTATCCTGACAAACTGGGCATTGGCATCGACGAAGATACCTGTGCCATGTTTGAGGCAGATGGCACCTTCCAAGCGATCGGCAAAGGCACTGTGACGGTGATCGATCCAGGGGAGATGACCTACACTAATCAACCCCAGGTCGATACAACTGAGCCTTTGAGTGTGCACAACCTGCGGGTACATGTTTTAAGTCATGGCGATCGCTACAATCTCTACAAGCGAGCCTTGGTTGCTCCCATTCGATAATCCTTCTCCGGTTGCCCCATCCTGCTGGCAAAATCCAGATTCAACAGCATCCGTTTTAATGCCATGCACTGATCTACTATGGGGGTACGTTCTGGCTTGCCGTTGAGTTGCAACCCAGGAGAGCTGGCAGCGGCTTATTACCGATCCCAGCCTTTGTCGAAGTTTCCATTTGTGTTCCTAAAAGAAGACTTACCCTTTGGGTTTGCTTGCCTTGTCTGCCATGCAGCGATCGCGTGCCACAAAGTTTATTGCCACTTGGGTGAAAATTGTTCACAACGAACAGTTGATTTTTTTCCTAAGCCTCAGACTAGACTGTTGGTGCTCGATCGCCAACCTTGCCCATTCACACCGCCTTGACTTAAATTCAGTTATGAAAATCCTTAAGACCCAAACGCTACGAGGTCCAAATTACTGGAGTATCCGGCATCAAAAATTGATTTTGCTGCGGCTTGATTTGGAGGACTTGGCAGAGCGCCCCTCCAGTGACATTCCAGGTTTTTACGAAGGATTAATCGAGGTCTTACCCAGTCTGGTGGAGCATTTTTGTTCACCCGGCTGCCGGGGTGGGTTCTTGAGCCGAGTCCGGGAAGGCACGATGATGGGACACATTGCCGAGCACGTGGCGCTGGAGCTACAGACGCTAGCAGGAATGCCCGTTGGCTTTGGGCGTACCCGCGAAACCAGTACCCCTGGAGTCTATCAAGTGGCGATCGAATACCTCGATCCCCAGGCAGGACGCTATGCAGCTAGGGCAGCGGTGCGGCTATGCCAGAGCATTGTAGATACAGGGCGCTATCCCCTAGACGAATTGGAGCAAGACCTACAAGACCTGCGGGATCTGTGGGCAGAGGCGGCACTAGGACCCAGTACGGAGTCGATCGTCAAGGAAGCCGAAGCACGGGGCATTCCCTGGTCACCCGTAAGTGCCAGGGCGATGATTCAACTGGGGCACGGAGTCTATCAGAAACGCATTCAAGCCACCCTCAGCAGTGGCACCAGCATTTTGGGCGTGGAGCTAGCCAGTGACAAGGAAGGAACCAAACGGGTTTTAGGAGAGGCGGGCGTGCCTGTTCCCAGGGGGACGGTGATTTATTACCTCGATGAATTGGAAGAGGCGATCGAAACCGTCGGGGGCTTTCCCATCGTCATCAAGCCGCTCGACGGCAACCACGGGCGGGGCATCACCATTGACATCAACTCCTGGGAGTTGGCAGAGGAAGCCTACGACACAGCGAAGGAAGTGTCGAAAGGGGTAATCGTAGAGCGCTATTACCGGGGACGCGATCACCGGGTGCTAGTGGTCAATAACAAAGTGGTGGCGGTTGCCGAACGCGTGCCTGCCTTTGTCGTGGGTAATGGTCGATCGACCATTACAGAGTTGATTGACGAAACCAACGAAGATCCCCGGCGCGGGGATGGGCACGAAAACGTCTTGACCCGGATTGTGGTAGACGAGCACAGCGACCAAGTGTTACAGCGCCAGGGCTATACTCTGGAAAGCATTCCCCCTGAGGGAGCAACAGTCTATCTCAAGGCAACCGCAAACTTGAGTACGGGGGGTGTGGCGATCGATCGCACCGCTGAAATTCACCCTGAAAACATCTGGATTGCCCAACGAGTCGCCAAACTGATCGGGTTAGACATTGCCGGAATTGATGTGGTGACCCCCGATATTTCCCGTCCACTGCGGCAGGTGGATGGGGTGATTGTGGAGGTCAACGCTGCCCCCGGATTCCGCATGCACTTCTGCCCCAGCGAAGGGATTCCTCGCAATGTGGCAGAACCTGTGATCGACATGCTGTTTCCACCGGGGACACCCAGCCGCATCCCCATCATTGCCATCACCGGGACAAATGGTAAAACCACCACGACTCGCCTGATTGCCCACATCTTCCGGCAAACAGGTCAAGTGGTCGGCTACACCACCACCGATGGGATCTATCTAGGGGATTACATGGTCGAGCAGGGCGACACCACCGGACCCCAGAGCGCCCAGGTAATTTTGCAAGACCCAACCGTGGAAATTGCGGTGCTGGAAACGGCACGGGGCGGGATGCTGCGATCGGGCTTAGGATTCACCGAATGTGATGTTGGGGTGGTGCTCAATGTGGCAGCCGACCACTTGGGCATTGGGGATATCAACACCGTGGACGAATTGGCTCACCTCAAGAGCATTGTGGTGGAAACGGCACGACCCAATGGCTACGCCGTTCTCAATGCCGATGATCCGTTGGTATCGCTGATGGCAAAGCGGGTGAAGGCACAGATTGCCTATTTCTCAATGAACCCGGAAAACGAACTGGTACGATCGCACACCCAACAGGGCGGCTTGGCAGCGGTTTACGAAAACGGCTACCTCTCCATCCTCAAGGGAGACTGGACCTTACGCATCGAGCAGGCAGTCAATGTCCCTTTAACCATGGGTGGTAAAGCTCCCTTTATGATTGCTAATGCCCTCGCTGCCTGTTTGGCTGCCTTTGCCCAAGGAGCACAGATTGAAGAAATTCGCACCGCCCTTGCCACCTTCCAAGCCTCGGTGAAACAAACACCCGGACGGATGAATCTGTTTAATTTGGGCAGTTACCATGCCCTGGTAGACTATGCCCACAACCCCCACAGCTATGAAGCGTTGGGTGGGTTCATTCAAAACTGGCAGGGTGAGCACATCGGGGTGGTGGGTGGTCCGGGCGATCGCCGCGACGAAGATTTCATCACCCTGGGGCGGCTGTCGGCGGCAATCTTCGATCGGATTATTGTCAAAGAAGACAACGACACCAGAGGGCGTCCCCGTGGCGATGCGGCGCAATTGATTATTGAGGGCATCCGCCAGATCCAACCCAATCTACGCTATGAAGTCATCCTAGATGAGACTGAGGCGGTCAACACAGCCCTGGACGCAGCTCCAGAGGGCAGTATTGTGGTGATCCTGCCTGAAAGTGTCAACCGTGCGATCGAGCTGATCGAAGCGCGTCACCCCATTCCTGAAGCGTTTTCTGCTCCTGCCGCTCCTCAGATCACCAATGGGCACCACGCCTACGAACCAGCCGCGATCGAGTCGGAAAACTCCCTAGAGGCGGAGGTGACAAAAGGGTAAAGGGAGACAGGCTAATAGCCAACTGGGAACCTATTAGCCCGATCGCCACCGATCGTTGGTCAGACTGGTCAGTATGTGGTCCTCCCATTGACCGTTAATCAGCAGGTAGTTTTTGGCACAGCCTTCGATCGAAAATCCCAATCGTTCCAACACTCTGGCGCTGCGGTGGTTGTGGGGCATGTAGTTTGCCATAATCCGATGCAAGTTCAATTCGTCAAACACATAGGGGATGGCAGACCGCAAGGCCTCGGTCATGTAGCCTTTGCCTTGGGCTGAGTTTGCCAAGCTGTAGCCCAAGTGGCAGGCTTGGAAAGCTCCTCGCACAATGTTGTTGAAGTTGGCTGTTCCGACGATCGATCGAGGGCGCTGGTTTTCAAATAAAAATAGTCGTAGGAATTGACCCGATTGGAACCCTTCCCAGCTCAGGTGCACCTGTTCCTGCCAGTAGGGTTCTGTCCAAAATTGTTTGGGGCGAGCAGGTTCAAACGGGGCAAGGTGCGCCTGATTGTCCTGATAAAACTGGAGAATGGCAAGCAAGTCATCCTGGGTTGCCAATCGCAAAATCAGTCGCTCCGTTGTCAGTTTGAAGGCTGGGGAATGGATCATGAAACTGACTCAGCCTCAAAACGCTTGAATCCATTCCTTGACATCGTATGCCGTCCAGATGCCCTGTTGCCAGTAGGGATCGTCTTCAATGAGCTGACGAACTGCCGCCTCATCAGCCGCCTCATAGACCCCAAAGACCTTCGTTAGATCCTTGGTTGGACCGAGGGTGAGCAGAAGCCCCGCCTGTTTCAACTCAGCAAGGCGATCGAGGTGTGCCTGACGATGGGGGGCTCGTTTTTCTAGTACATCGTCACAGTAGGTGCCCCAGAGAACATATTTTGGCATAGTTCACTCAACAGCCATTGAATGGTTAACTTCTCAAGACGACTTGAAATTTTTCCTCTAGCGCCTCGCGGACGCTTTGGTGGACGGGTTCGACTTCTTCGTCGGTGAGGGTGCGATCGAGCGATCGATAGACTAGTCGCCATGCCAAGCTACGCTTGCCTTCTGGGACATTTTCACCGCGATACTCATCAAACAGTTGCACCGACTCTAGCAGAGTGCCGCCCGCCTTCCAAATGGTGCGCTCAATATCGGCAACGGCAAATTGGGTGGGTACAAAGAAGGCAATGTCTCGATCGGAGGCAGGATAGGTGGAGTAGACGCGGAAAGGCGGTGTTAGAGCATCTTCTTGATCCATCTGGTCGAGCAGGACATCTAGCCGCAGCTCAAAGCCATAGACCTGATCGGGCAAGCCCCGCTCCTGACGCAGTTGGGGGTGGAGTTGTCCAAAGGTCCCCAAGCGATTGCCCCGCACCCAAAGGGAGGCGGTGCGTCCGGGATGGAGCAAGGGATTACGGCGATCGGGTTGATATTCCACCCCAATCCCTAATCGTTGGAACACACTGTCTAGCATGCCTTTGGCTTCAAACCAAGTAATGGCTTGTTCACGACCGCCGTTGACCCATCGTCCCTGTTGCGGGTCACCGCCCATCACTCCTGCCACCATATCGATTTCAACCACCCCCTCCTCATCGCGGGAAAATACCCGACCCACCTCGTAGGCATTAAGGGCACCGTTCCCCTGCTCCAGGTTGTACTGAAATGCCTCAATCAGGGCAGTCAATAATTCTGGTCGTAGGGCTGAATATTCAACAAATAGTGGATTTGCTAGCACCACCTGGTTTTCCTCAGAGGACTTCTTCACCAGGGAGTAGTGCAGCACCTCCGTCAACCCCACCGCCTGGAAAACCCGATGAATGCGTTGAGTGAGGAACTGATCGGCAGACAGGTAGCCAAATTCAGTTTTGTTGGGCAAGGTGTCACAGAATTTGTTGTAGCCATAGACCCGGGCGATCTCTTCAATTAGATCGATCTCGCGTTCTAGATCGCGGTAACGGTAGGGGGGAACCGTGACCGACCACACCTCTCCCTCCGTCAGGGAAAGCAGCTCACAGCCCAATGCCTTGAGGATACGCTCCACCTCTGCTGCCGATAACTCACCGATCGCTTGCTCCTCTGGCAAATTCCTTGCCCCATCTGCCAGCTCGATCGGACCTAAAATTTGGTTGACTCGCTCCAACCTTAGCTCGATGGTGCGGGTGGTGACGGAGGCTTTTGTGGTTCCCACAGCTTGGGTAACCACAGTGCCTCCTGCCAATTCGGTGATTAGCTGCAAGGCGCGATGACAGGCGATCGGCAATTCCGCTGCATTCACACCTCGCTCATAGCGGGCAGATGCCTCGGTGCGCAGCCCTTGAGACCGCGCCGATCGGCGAATCGTCGCTGGATCAAACACCGCTGCCTCCAGTAGGATGGTCTGCGTCTCTGGGTGTACCTCCGTTGCTTCTCCCCCCATCGCCCCTGCCAGCGACACGGGTCGATCGTTGGCGGTAATCACCAGGGTCTGCTCCGACAACATGCGGTTTTGGCTATCCAAGGTGGTGAGGGTTTCGCCAGCGCGAGCAAATCTGACTCCCATTGTCAAAGAATTGCTCCCAGCATCTGCTCGCAGGCGATCGTCATCAAAGGCGTGTAAGGGCTGTCCCCATTCCAGCAATACGTAGTTGGTGATATCGACGATCGTGTTGATGGCGCGAGTGCCTGCGGCTTGCAGACGACGTTGCAGCCATTCGGGGGAAGGGGCGATCGTCACGTCCCGAATCACCGTTCCCATGAAAATTGGGCAGGCATCGGGGTGACTCAGGGCAATGGTTAATGCCTGCTGGTCTGAGTCGATCGCCAACTCCGGCAACTCCGGCAACGTCAGGGCAGCGCCAGTGAGGGCCGCAACCTCGCGGGCAATCCCCACCATACTCAAGGCATCGGCTCGGTTCGCCGTAGAGGTGATATCGAGAATCACATCGTCTAACCCCAGCAACGGACGCGCATCCATTCCCACTTGCAACGACTCTTGGGGAAAGATGTGGATGCCATTGGATTCTTTTTCCAGCCCCACCTCCGCCAGAGAGCAAATCATCCCCTCGGAGGGTACATCGCGCAACTTGCGGGGGCGAATCTTTAGATCGATCACGGGCAAATAGCTGCCGATCGTCGCCACAGGGACGTAGATCCCGGCTTGGACGTTTGCCGCCCCACAGACGATCGTAGAGGGAGATGGCGCTCCGATATCCACCTGGCACACGCTCAGCTTGTCGGCGTTGGGATGGGGTTGGCGATCGAGCACTTTGCCCACCACCACACCCTCTGCCCACGTGCGGCGGTCTTCCAGGTCTTCCATCTCAAACCCCGCCATGGTCAGCAACTCCCCCAGCGCCTCTGGAGTTAGGGTCAACTCCACCAATTCCCGCAGCCAATTAAACGAAATACGCATCGTCTTGTTTTTCTTGAATCTACATCAACCTCAGCCAGGGGCAAGACTTCTCAAGATCGCCACTTCAACTGATGGATTTCCTGATTTTACGCCTGTATGACGTAACCATAGACAGGGCTACGGTTCACAAACTCGCTAAAGTATTCAATAATCAGACTATAGCTTTAGCGAAGTACACTGCCATTATGCCTCTACCTGAGACAGTTAAGCGGCTAAGTTCCCTCCTTGCGTAAAAGAGTGCCAGTTAAGCGATAGATAACTCAGGGTTTAGAAGGCAGAAAAGCGATCTTGTCAGCGGGCACTAGGAACAATCACCATTGTTCAGTGCTCCTTCCATTTGCGCTATTCGCGGGTTAATCTTCAATCACTTGCTTAGCCTGTGCGATCGCCTTTTCATAGCGAAGAGGACGATGGGTTTCAACCCCTTGCATTAACCAGCGATTCAGGTTAATTGAAGGATGGGGGTTTCGTGTCCCTGCTTTGTTGCATGGGCGCAGAGGCTGGTTGCAAGTGTGTGATATCCAATAAACCGCACAGTTCTCTTCCAGACTCAGTTAAAAATAGGTTATAGAGTGATGGCGCTGCCTAGAGATAGTCTAAAAAATAGGAGAAGGGATGCAAAATTTGGGCACCCTGTCTCCAACTTCAGCAACTCTTCAAGAGATTCATCGTAAAATTTGCGATTTTTCTCGGCGTTCTTGGAAACATAATGAGTAAGGCAAGGTGTCAACTCTCCCAAAGAAGATGGCGCCTGGTAACCACCGAAGCGAGTGATGCGAATGAGCTACTGCTTAAATCCAGCTTGCCCTAATCCCGAAAATCTAACTCATACGGAGAGCTGTCAAGCCTGTGGCTCAAAGTTGTTGCTGCGCGATCGCTATCGGGTAATTCAGCAGCTTGGACACGGCGGGTTTGGCGCCACCTTCCTCGCCCAGGACGAGTTACTTCCCGGCAATCCCCACTGTGTGATCAAACAATTGCGCCCAGCGGCGTCTTCGCCCCACGTCTTACAGATGGCACGGGAGTTGTTTAAGCGCGAGGCAAAAACCTTGGGAAAAATTGGCAACCATCCCCAGGTTCCCCGGCTTCTAGATTATTTTGAAGCGAACCAAGAATTTTTTTTAGTCCAAGAGTACATCAGCGGCTCAACCCTACAACAGGAAGTCAAACGGGCGGGTCCGTTTAGTGAAGCGGGGGTAAAGCAGTTTTTGAGTGAGGTGTTGCCCATGTTGCAATACATTCACTCCCAACAGGTGATCCACCGAGACATCAAACCCGCCAACTTGATTCGCCGCTCCCAAGACAAAAAGCTCGTTTTGATTGACTTTGGTGCTGTCAAGGATCAGGTTAGCCCGGCACGGGCGGGAGCCAGCGAACAAACCGCCTTCACCGCCTACGCCATTGGCACCCCCGGCTACGCTCCCCCGAACACGATGGCAATGCGTCCGGTCTATGCTAGCGATATCTATGCGCTAGGGGTGACGTGTGTCTATTTGCTGACAGGGCGATCGCCCAAGGATCTGGACTACGATCCTGCCAATGGGGAAATGCTTTGGCAAGACCAAGTCCACATTACCGAGCACTTCACCTCCGTGTTGAGGAAAATGTTGGAGGTCTCTGTCCGTCATCGCTACCAAACGGCGGGCGAGGTCTTACGTGCCCTCGATTTGGAACCCTACCTCGACAGCCTAGAGCAGAGCATGGTGACAAAGGCAAACCGCCCACCGAGGAAGCCAGGGGCACTCCCCAACTCTGCCAACCTCAATTCTTCTGAGCTAGGGGAACCGACCTCTCCGTCTTCGCCAACTGCCCGCATGGCAGCGGCAATTCGTGCTCGTAATGCCACTCGTGGCATGATGGACTCTGTGAATCTGCAAACCAGCACGACCCGTCGCCGCTCGATCGCCAAGCCCTTGCCCGTCAGTACGGAGCGCAGCGGCAATACCATGGGACGTGAGGCGGATGTGATTCCCAAAATGTCTGCCGATGAGTTGTTGGCTGCCTATGCTAAGGGCAAACGCGATTTTACCTCCCATGACCTGAGTGGTTTGAATCTCCTCAAAACCAACCTGTCCGGGGCAAATTTCCACCAATCTAAATTACATCGCAGCAACTGCCAAAGTGCCAATTTGTCGAATACGGATTTTGGGCGTGCCAGCCTCAGTCAAGCAAATTTACGGAATACCAATCTGGCCCGTGCCTACATGAGCCATGCGGATTTAGAAGGGGCAGATTTGCGGGGAGCAGATCTCAGCTATGCCTACCTCAGCAATGCCAACCTGAGACGTGCCAATCTCTGTGGTGCCGACCTAACCGGGGCAAAAGTCACTGACGAGCAACTCTCAACGGCACGAACCAACTGGGCAACGGTGCACCCCAGCGGTAAACGGGGACTGTGGTAGCAGGATTCTGATAGCAGAATGGTAACAGCATGCCAGTCGATCACGCGGCGGCGCGATCGCCCCAACCCTTCTACACTAAAAGCAGGAGGGATTGTTCTACAACGCCCCCACTGTTCTGCAACTCGTTTTACCCTTTCCCGCTGCCCATGTCCCACTCTCCCAATCGCCGTCCCAAACCCTCGCTTACACCAGAGGAATACGCTCGACTCAAAGCCGAACTCAAAGCGCCCTATCGCCCGTTACGACAATTTGTCTATTTCGCCTGTGGAGCCTCTGGGCTAATTGGAGCATTTATCATGGTGACACAACTGCTAGCCGGACGAGCCGGAACCGCTGCCCTGCCCAATTTGGCATTGCAAATTGGGGTGGTGGGGTTGATGATTGGGTTGTTTCGGTTAGAGCAACGCGCCAAGAAATAGGGAAACGCTTAGTTCAATAAGTTGCCAAACCAGCGGAAGACCTGAGCCACTTTTTCTTCAATCCATAGCATGCCAGAGTCAAGCCAAAGCAGGAGCTGTTCTAGGGGATGTTTCTCGTACTTCACTAAGGTGGCTTTGGTGTCGATGTAGGGGGTGAGGGCGATCGCTTTCCTTTCTTCAGAAGCATCAACCACTTGAGCAACCTCCGCCACTTTGGGCTGTGAAGTGGAAACTGGCAGAGGGGAAGCGCTGCTAGGGGCGACTGGATGTTCGATGGGTAACGGTGAGGATTTTGGGGCAGCAATGGGGGTGCCGGGCAAAGGGGTGGGTTGGAAGAACATCCGGGGTTCGCTGGCATCAGGATGCATCCAGGGCTTGGGCAGGTGATCGGGGATGGAACGAGTCAAGGGCGCACCGAACGATTGGGAGCTAACCGGAGCGGATTCCATCGGGGCGATCGTCCACGGTTTCTGTCGGCGTCCGTAGACCAGGGCTACTTCCTGAAACACATTGGTGGCAAGGGCAATGTCGCTAGTCTGCATCCATGCCATTAACCGCCGAAACGCTCGGACTGGAGGCAGCAAATTAGGGCGATCGGCGGGCAATGGCAAAATCTGTGGAATCCGGGGAGCGATCGCCCTAATTTGGCGTCGGTGGTGGTAGTACACTGCCAATTCCCAACTAATTTGTTGACGGAGGTGCTGTTGTTGGTCAGCAGTGAGGATATCAAGAACGTGATTGTGACTGGTGGTGAGCACAAGTGAGCGAGTGCTCAACAAGGAGGCAATCCCTTGAATGTCGCCCAATGGGTCTTCCCGGGTGTCTAAGCCTGGGCGGTGAATCAGTTGAGTCGGTGGCGCAATGGTTAGCGTTGCTGACTCTCCAGCAACCAGGCTGGTAGGAGCGGCTGGGATAATGGCTCCCACGATCGGATCGCTTGTGGAAACTGGGCTACGTTGGGTGGCTACGTGGAGCGATCGCAGCAAAGCAGACGGAACCACCACTTTGGCGGCGTGTAGAACTTGGCGAATGGGGGTATCTGGCTGGGGTGGCGGTGGAGTGGGTTGGGGATGTCCTAGTCGTTGGAGTGTGTGCTTAGCAGCTTGTAGTGGCGGGGCAATGCGGCGGCTGGCTTTTTGCAGTTGGCGATCGAGCACTCGCCCCGTTTGAAACACCACATAGATCGGATATATCGCCATTTGCACTCCCCAAAGAGAGGCAAGTTTTGCCTGTCTTACCAAGCGTTGTAGACGATCGCGCCATTTGAGCGATCGCTGGGAGAGGACACTAAACAACTGACTTTGGAAGCGACCGGAGGAAGCCATGGAGCGTTTGCCAGATGAGAGGAAACCCTGACTAGCCACTAGACATTCAGCCCTGAACCGTTTAGAGTCTGAACCGTCTATAGCACTACTCAAAGTCTACATCGAAGTTCGTATCGAACCTGTTCCCCCGATCTTAATCGAAACTCTACTGAATAATGAGTGTCCTGAATAGCATCTCTACCTCTTCGATCGATTTGCTCACCGCCGCGATCGATCGGCTGCGTTCCTTGAGTCAAATTGACCACCAAGCCCACTGGCATTGCCACTGGGGAGATTTGCCCCTGACAGAGGCGTTGTCCCCAGAGCAATGGCAAACCTGGACAATCGCCCCAGTGAATGCCCGTAATCACGTTGCGTGGAATAAGGGAGCCGTGGTGTGGTTGGGGCAACGGTTGACAATTCCCACAAGAGCTGGAGGGTATTCGATATCAGGGTTAGTTGTGCGGTTAGCGGTGATGTGGTGGGCAAAGCAGGCAGAGATTTTCATCAACGGGGAGCGGGTGCAGGAGGGGGATATTTTCGATTGCTCCACCCGTCTGTTGCTCAGTTCCCAGGCTCAACCGGGGGCAATGTTTGAGGTGGCGCTGCGGTTAGTGGCTCCGGGACACGACGAGGGGGCATTGGTTCATGCCTACACCGTATATGAACAGCCGCAGACAGCCGCTTGTCCAGAACCGGGATTTGTGGCAGATGAACTAGCCGTGTTGCAGGGGTATTTAACGGAATTTGCCCCCGATCGCCTACTAGAACTCACCACAGCGATCGCGAGCCTTGCTTGGGCTGAGGTGGGCGATCGCACCGCCTTCGATCAATCCCTCATGGCAATGCGTCAGCAGTTAGCGCCCTTGGGGAATTGGGTAAAGCAGCGTCAGATCAAGCTCTTGGGACATGCCCATTTGGATCTGGCGTGGTTGTGGACGGTGGATGACACCTGGGAGGCAGCGGAACGCACGTTTGCCTCGGTGCTGGATCTCCAGCAAGCATTCCCGGAGTTAATTTTTTGCCACTCGACGCCAGCGTTGTATGCCTGGATAGAGCGGCATCGTCCGGCTTTATTTGCTCAGATGCAAGCGGCGATCGCCACGGGACGGTGGGAAGTCGTAGCCGGGTTGTGGATTGAGCCAGAGTTAAATCTGGTGAGTGGCGAATCGCTGGTGCGGCAGGTGTTGTATGGGCAGCGATATGTCCAGGAAAAATTTTGGAC
>JAAUSV010000081.1 GCA_012032525.1 Leptolyngbyaceae cyanobacterium SL_7_1 | reverse complement strand
TCATCAACCCAGATTCACCAGTCAAACTTGAATGGTCAAACTTGTATAGCCCCGTTATGCCAACGTTTCTGGGCAGTAGCCCAACCCTTGCACAAACTGTTGGCGAAACTCTTCGATTTCTCGGCGATCGGGGCTACCGTGCGACACCACTGCCACCTGATAGCGCCGCATCACATCCACTGGCGATTGCCCCGTTTCCAATCCCCAGAGTGCCATCTTTAGACGGATCTCCGGCTCATGGGGAATCCCCAATTCATTCAAAAATGCTTGAAAGTCACCGTGCTCCTGAGCGTCTAGGGGAGCACCCAATTTGACCTTAACAACCCAACCGTCAATCTGGTGAATCACAGTCATGAAGCGAACTGGAAGCCAGGATGTCGCATGGAGGTGTTCCACAACCCTCAGCGTTAAGCTGGCGTTGGCTAGGTAGTAGATATATTCCAACATAGGAAGCCTGAGCAAATGTATCTTTATGGTTTTATTGTCGCGGGAATCATGGCATCGTGATAGGGGAAAAGTCCCCGACCTCATGGGGGGGGTTTCCCCAATTTCACTATTTCTTTACACGATCGCTTTGATATGACCGCGAATGATGATCGAATGCCCGATCGAGTCCCCAATGAGGCGGCTGCTTCGCAGTTCCCCGCAGGGGTACTCGCCACTCCAGCCGAGTCCAATCCTGATTTCTCCCTTGCCGCCTACGACTACGAGCTACCCCCCAGCCAGATCGCCCAAAATCCCGTTGTACCCAGGGACAGTTCTCGCCTATTGGTGGTGACTTCCCCGACCCAGCATCGTCATCACCACTTTAGGGATTTACCCGACCTACTTCAACCAGGGGATCTATTGGTGCTCAACAACACCTCCGTAATTCCAGCGCGACTCTACGGACAAACCACCGGAGGAGCCAAGGTAGAAGTGTTGCTATTAGAAGAAAACAAACCCGATTGGTTAGCCCTAGTCAAACCCGGTCGTCGGCTAAAACCGGGTACTTTAATCCACTTTGGTATGGTGGAACTTCCCTTGCAACCATCCCTACCGCTGCAAGCCGAAGTAATGGCGCGGGACGATGCCACGGGTGGACGCTGGCTGCGGTTCAACCTGCCGCCAGAGATTCCGCTTTTCCAGGTGCTCAATCTGATTGGGCAAGTTCCCCTGCCTCCCTACATCACCGATTCCCAAGCAGAGGCGACCCAATATCAAACGGTCTACGCTAGCCAACCTGGTTCCGCCGCTGCTCCTACGGCAGGGTTACACTTCACCCCTGAGTTACTCACCCGACTACAAGTCAGCGGAATTCAACTGGCTTTCATCACCCTGCACGTCGGCGTAGGCACGTTTCGCCCAGTCGAAGCCGAGGACATTCGTACCCATGCCATGCATGGAGAATGG
This sequence comes from Leptolyngbyaceae cyanobacterium SL_7_1, assembly GCA_012032525.1. Taxonomy (GTDB): domain Bacteria; phylum Cyanobacteriota; class Cyanobacteriia; order Elainellales; family Elainellaceae; genus JAAUSV01. Next base: position 14,187 of record JAAUSV010000081.1, on the reverse strand, counting down.
GTGGAAATTTCCCCAGTGTTGTCGAACAAATCCAGCACACTAGAGCACGGGGAGGACGGGTGATTGCCGTCGGCACAACAGTTACCCGATCGCTCGAAGCCGCCGCTCAACACGGAACCCTACAGCCCTTTTTGGGGAAGACAGAGCTATTCATCTACCCCGGCTACCGCTGGCAAGTGGTGCAGGGATTAATCACCAACTTCCACTTACCCAAGTCGAGTTTGATGATGCTCGTGAGTGCGTTGATTGGGCGATCGCGCCTGCTTGATCTTTATAAAGAAGCGATCGCCCAACACTACCGCTTCTACTCCTTTGGCGATGCCATGCTCGTCCTCCCCGACGCCGCAATTCCAGCTAATCGCTAATCACTCCCCCAACTCCCCCCATCCAAAGACCTACACTAAAGACTGCACCCTACCCCTCCTCACCATGTCAGGTAACTTGGGAACGTTGTACATCGTGGCAACGCCGATCGGCAATTTAGAAGACATGAGCTTTCGAGCCGTGCGGATTTTGCAAACGGTGGATTTAATTGCCGCCGAAGACACGCGCCACACGGGTAAGCTGCTGCAACATTTTCAAATTACCACGCCCCAACTTAGCTACCACGACCACAACCGCTACAGCCGCACCGCAGAGTTACTGAACCGACTGCAACAAGGTAAGTCGATCGCCCTTGTTTCCGATGCGGGAGTCCCTGGCATTTCTGATCCGGGAGGTGAATTGGTGCAGGCTTGCGTTGAAGCGGGGGTTGAGGTCGTCCCGATTCCCGGAGCAAGTGCCGTGATCACCGCCTTGAGTGCTTCGGGACTGTCCACAGAACGCTTTGTGTTTGAGGGTTTTTTGCCAACGAAGAATCAGGAGCGGCAGGAACGGTTGGAACGCTTGCAGACGGAGATGCGTACCCTCGTATTCTACGAAGCCCCCCATCGCCTACGACAAACCCTAAAGGATTTTGCGGAACATTTTGGTGGGGAACGATCGATCGTCCTCAGCCGAGAGCTAACCAAGTTGCACGAAGAGTTTTGGCGAGGAACGGTGCAACAGGCGATCGAGCATTACACCGAACGCGAACCCCAGGGCGAATTTACCGTGGTGGTGGCAGGTGGGGAAATGGTGTATGAACCGCTTTCGGAGGCAGCGTTGAAATCGGAGTTGCAGGAGTTGTTGCGGTTGGGGTTGTCGCGATCGCAAGCCAGCCGCCAACTCGCCCAACGCACCTCCTTTGCCCGTCGCGAGATCTATCAACTTGCCTTAGCAATCCCCGATCCATCAGTAGAATTCACACAAGATCAGTGACCACTCCGCGAATTTTAACTTTGATGAATAACCCTTTCTTAATCCAGTCGTTAACGTTATCTTAAGTATTAAGCACAACGAACTCCAACCCAAACAACTCTGGTCTAAGGCTTGTGCTTCCCGCTCTTAGGCAGACGCAGCACCCCATCAGCATTAAGCGCTACCTTACAACGCAACTGCTCAATCCTTAAAGCTACAACGTTTGATTGACATGATTGGATAAGGATGCAAGCATTTTGCCGAAGCTCAGTGATCTCCTATAGAGGTCAAGACGCTGGAACTGTATGAGGTGTTGTGAGTTCAGTCAACCCTAGTAAGCAACCATTACTTGATTCCTAGTTTTTTCTGGATGTGTTTTGTTTGTTAGCTGCATTAGTTGTTTTAGGGTCTGGCACAGGGTCAGACCCTTTGACGTGTTTAAGGGCACATTGAGCAGGACATGGGGCGATCGCACCAAAGTTTCTATAATGCAATAGGCGATCGGGTAACAAGTTTTGTGAAGGCGATCGCCAGCTATTGCCGCCAAAAAGGAGCCGATGTGCCTCTCGGAATTATCGATGACAGTTGGTATCAACGCTCACCAGGGCTTGCTGAGGAAATTTCCGCCGGAGGGATCGTTGCTCGCCTAGAGCAAGGGCAGGTATACATTGCCCTCGTCCGTGAAAATCGTGATCCCCGCTATGTCCTCCCCAAAGGCGGCATCGATCGAGGAGAAACCATCGAACAAGCCGCTCGACGGGAGATCCGAGAGGAAGCCGGATTTAGCCAATTGGAGTACCGGGCAGATTTAGGCGTTCGAGAACGCTTGACTTTTTCTAAGAAGACCTGGAAAAAGACGCATTATTTTTTGTTTGTCACCGAGCAAGTTCAAGTCAAGCCGAGCGATCGCAGGGTCAAAGAGGTGCGCTGGTTTGCGATCGATGCCCTGCCCGACATGTTGTGGCCCGAACAAAAAGCCCTGATCGATTTCAATCGCACTGAAATTATTACGTTAATCAAACAACCGTCTGATTAATGAATGGTTCCAACCTCGATCGTCCTCAAGTTCCAAGCCGCGTCTTAGAATAAGGATTGAGATTTGTTGCGATTCCCCCAAACCCTATGGCTGCCGTTGTTATCGAAAAGCTCCAGAAACGCTACGGTTCCGTCGAAGCCGTCAAGGACGTTTCCCTACAGATTCAAGCGAGCGAAATCTTTGGGCTACTCGGTCCCAATGGAGCGGGCAAAACCACCACGATTCGCTGCTTGTGTACGCTGGCTACCCCCGACGCTGGGCATCTGGAAGTTTCCAATGTCTCCGTGTTAGACAACCCAACACTGGCACGCCAAAAATTGGGCTATGTGGCACAGGAAGTCGCCCTCGACAAAGTGTTGACCGGGCGGGAACTATTGCAGTTGCAAGCAGATTTGTACCACATCCCTCGATCGGTGGCGATCGATCGCATTGCCAACGTCATTCAACTGTTGGGACTGTCTGATTGGGCAGATAAACGCACGGGCACCTACTCTGGTGGCATTCGTAAACGATTGGATTTAGCGGCGGGTTTGCTGCACCAACCCGATGTACTGGTGCTAGATGAACCGACCGTGGGGTTAGATATCGAAAGTCGATCGGCGGTGTGGAATTTCCTCCGCAAAATTAAGTCAGAGGGAACCACGATTTTATTAACCAGCCACTATTTAGAAGAAGTCGATGCCCTTGCCGATCGGGTTGCCATTATCGACAAGGGAGTAGTGATTGCCTCTGGTACGCCATCAGAATTGAAAGATCAGGTGGGGGGCGATCGCATCACCCTACGAATCCGTGAATTCACCCCAGCCGCAGAAGCCCAGACTGCCAGAGAGCGACTGGCGGCGTTTCCCTTTGTGCAGGATGTGATCATCAACGAAGCCCAAGGCAACTCTCTCAATCTAGTTGTTGATCCCCAAAGTGACGCCCTGTTGACGATTCAGCAATCATTAAAGGAGCAGGGATTACCCACGTTTGGCATTTCCCAATCGCGCCCCAGTTTAGATGACGTGTATCTAGCAGCTACGGGTCAAACGTTACTGGATGCTGATTTAGCGGCATCAGAAGCCCGTGACCCCAAGAAGGAACGCAAACAAAACATGCGCTAATCAAGTCAATCAAGATCGATGAATTCGTGGTGGACACCCGCTAAAATCAGTTATCCTTCAGTAGTACAGTTGACCCTGATTGAGAAGTGGGGTGGAGTCGTCCATCATGCCCTTTGTGATTCTCTGCTTTGTCCTATTTTTTGGTGTGGCGCAGATTTATCCCATGTTGCAGACGATGGGGTTGTCCATTCCCAGTGTATTGCTGGCGGGGTTGCTGTTGGCGATCGCCTCCAACTACAACAAACCCGCCGGGCTGCCGTGGCGTTCCCAACTAGATGCCAAAGAACCCAACTCTTCTAAACAAACTGCCTCTCCCTCCCAAGCTTCCTCTGGGGCGATCGCTTCTAAACCAGTCCCAGCCCAGTCAGCCCCATCCCCTCAACTTCCTACCCCACCCCACTTGCCAGAGTTTGATCTCAAACCCCGTCCCTCGATCTCATTCACCATTCGCAAAGCCAATCAGCGGCGTCAGGCTTAATCGGCGATTGAAATGGCTTAAGACGGCATTGCCACAGGAGTAGTGGGCGAAGCAGAGGGTTGCTGCTGTAAGCTACTACGCATCGCTTCCACAAATTGGCTGACCCGTGCGGGATCGATCGGTTGCTCGATCTGTCCTCGCCGCTTGAGCGAACTGGAAACAATGACGCCATCCGCTGCTTGGATCAGGGTGGGAATGTTTTCCCAGGTTGCCCCGCTGCCGATAAACACAGGGATCGGTTGGGCGGCGGCACTGGCAAGCTCCAAATCCTCCAGGTTGGGAGGACTGCCCGTTGCCCATCCAGAGAGAATCACACCATCGGCTAGCCCCCGCTGGATCGTCTCCTGAACTGCCGTGGTTAAGTTGGGAGAGCCAAGGGGACGGGCGTGTTTGACCAATACATCTGCCAAAATTTTCACGTCGCTGCCCAGTTCTCGACGATAGCGCAGTAGGTGATGGGCATCTCCTTCGATTAAGCCTTGGTCGGTTGCCATTACCCCGGTGAGAACGTTTACCCGAATGAATTGGGCTTGGGTGCAGGTGGCGATCGCCAACGCACTGTGCGCATCATTACGCAACACATTGATCCCCATCGGCAGCGACACCAAGTTTCTTAGCCGATGCACCACCAAACTCATCACACTGACAACGGCGGGATCAACTCCTGTCTTAGCAAAGGGAGCATCAAAGAAATTTTCAATGATGATGCCATCGACGCCACCGGAGGCGAGTGCAACAGTTTCCTGCTCGGCACGATCAATGACTGCTTTGAGATTTCCTCCCCATCGAGGAGACGTAGGCAGTGGTAGCAAATGCACTACCCCAATGATTGGACGGCTTGTTTTAAAGATTTGGTTTAAGTTCACGGGTCTAACTAGTCTGGCTCCTCAATAAGCCGCTCTTTCCCGATCATACTGTCTTATCGTCCTGACCCCACCATCGGCTAAGTACAAATAAGGAATAGCGTGGGATTGGAACACCACCCGTTGCCAGTCTAAATCCTGACCTATATACCAGTACCCACACGTTTAGGTTTTAGATGGTTATAATAAGCAAGGACTATGCAACACGCAATGACTAAAGTAAAGGACTAGAGTAAAGTCAGCCAGAATTAAAATTGTCCGTCGAGCAATTCTCTTTATTAAGTATTTGAATCTGAGCCGACCAGTTGACAATAGTAGTTTTTTACATCCGACTTTATATTAAATTGTAAAGTTGTATAATCGATTGTAACAATTCAACGATTTACAGCTATACTAACCATTGAGACTTGAAGTGATTGCAACAATCTGGCTATCAAGCATCCTGTAATGGATCTGACATGGAGAGCTGGTTTGTCGCAGGCGCGTTCGCTACAGCTTAATGAGCAACCATTCTTCCATATTCACGATCTAGGATTTCATGGGCAACAAGCCAACGATTGCGATCTCGCATTTGGGTTGCGAGAAAAACCGTGTTGACACCGAGCATATGCTGGGATTGCTGGTGCAGGCAGGCTATTCGGTCGATTCCGATGAGGAGTTGGCGGATTATGTGATTGTCAATACCTGTAGTTTCATCCAAGATGCCCGGGAAGAATCGGTACGTACCTTGGTGGAGTTGGCAGAGTCCGATAAAAAGATTGTGATTACGGGGTGCATGGCGCAGCATTTCCAACAGGAGTTGTTGCAGGAGTTGCCAGAAGCAGTGGCGATCGTCGGCACCGGCGACTACCACAAGATCGTCAACGTGATCGAGCGGGCGGAATCGGGAGAGCGGGTTCACGAGGTCTCCCAAACACCCACCTATATCGCCGATGAAACGGTTCCCCGTTATCGCACCACGATGGAAGGCACTGCCTACATCCGAGTGGCAGAAGGGTGTGACTATCGATGCGCCTTTTGCATCATTCCGCATCTGCGTGGCAATCAGCGATCGCGCTCCATCGAGTCGATCGTTGCCGAAGCTGAGCAATTGGCAGCCGAAGGAGTGCAGGAGATTATTCTGATTTCCCAAATCACTACCAACTACGGACTCGATCGCTACGGTGAACCGAAACTGGCAGAGCTACTCAGGGCATTGGGGCAAGTCAACGTTCCCTGGATTCGGATGCACTACGCCTATCCCACGGGGCTGACCCCCAAGGTGATTGCGGCGATGCAGGACACCCCCAATGTGCTGCCCTACCTTGATCTACCCTTGCAACATTCCCATGCCGATGTCCTGCGGGCGATGAATCGTCCTTGGCAGGGGCAGGTAAATGACAAACTGATCGAGCGATTGAAAGCGTCTTTGCCCGAAGCTGTGTTGCGGACCACGTTTATTGTGGGATTTCCCGGTGAAACCGACTCCCACTTTGAACATCTAATTAACTTTGTTCAACGGCACGAATTTGACCACGTTGGGGTATTTACCTTTTCCCCTGAAGAGGGAACCCCTGCTTATACGTTACCTGACCCATTGCCCCAATCTGTAATGGACGAGCGACGCGATCGATTGATGCAAGTTCAGCAGTCGATCGCCTTCAAAAAGAACCAGGCAGAGGTGGGCAAGGTTGTGGACGTGTTGATTGAGCAAGAGCATCCTGTCACTGGAGAGCGAATTGGTCGCTCGGCTCGATTTTCTCCAGAGGTGGATGGCTTAGTTTACGTACAAGGCGAAGCACGGTTAGGGACGTTGGTGCCTGTAACCATCACCGCCGCAGATGTGTATGATCTCTACGGTCATACCACGTTCTCCCGGGATCTGCTTCCCACCCAATTTCAAGAGGCGCGCTTAGCCGTGTCTCAACTTACATACACGAAGGAGACTTGATGACCCTCTCATTTACGAGTTTAGGTTTGTCTGAGGCACGGGTGCGCCACTTAGAAAGCATTGGCTTTTCCACCCCGACCCCAATTCAAGCTCAAGCCATTCCCCACTTGCTATCAGGGCGAGATGTGGTTGGTTTGGCGCAAACCGGAACTGGAAAAACAGCCGCATTTTCCCTGCCTCTGTTAGAACAGATTGATTTCAATAACCGAGCCGTGCAGGCATTGATCCTGACGCCCACCCGCGAGTTGGCGATGCAGGTTTACCAGTCGGTGCGCAGCTTTAGTGACGATCGCCGCTTCCAAGTCCTACCGATCTATGGCGGACAATCGATCGACCAACAGATTCAACGCCTCAGGCGTGGGGGTGCAGATGGTCGTGGGGACACCCGGACGCATTCTCGATTTGCTAAATCGGGGCGATCTAAAGCTCGACCAACTCAGTTGGTTGGTACTCGACGAAGCGGACGAAATGCTCAACATGGGCTTTATCCAGGATGTGGAAAAGATTCTGAGCCAAGCTCCGGCAGAGCGGCAGATGGCGCTATTTTCCGCCACCATGGAACCGTCGATTCGCGAACTGACTACTAAGTTTTTGCGATCGCCCATTACCATCGCGATCGAGCAACCCAAAGCCGCTCCCGCCAAGATCAACCAGATCGCCTACATGCTCCCACGGGGTTGGACAAAGGCACGGGCACTGCAACCCATTCTGGAATTGGAAGATCCAGAGTCTGCCCTGATTTTCGTTCGCACCCGCAAAGCCGCTGCCGAACTCACTCGCCAACTGCAAGCCGCTGGGCACAGCGTCGATGAATATCATGGCGACTTGAGCCAAGCTCAACGGGAGCGTCTACTGCTGAGATTCCGCCAGCGCCAGGTGCGTTGGGTGGTTGCAACCGATATTGCCGCTAGAGGATTGCACGTGGAGGACTTGTCCCACGTGATCAACTACGACCTCCCCGATAGCGTTGAAAACTATGTCCACCGGATTGGACGCACCGGACGAGCTGGCAAGCAAGGCACAGCCCTGTCTTTGGTTCACCCCCTAGACAAGCGCAAGCTCAAGGACATCGAACGCCACATTCGCCAAAATCTGGAATGGGGCACGATCCCCACTCGCGCTCAGATTGAAGCCCATTACATTGAGAAGCTCAAGGGGCAAGTGCGAGAGGCGATCGTTGGAGAGCGCATGGCGTCCTTCTTGCCGATCGTGCAGCAACTCAGCGAAGAGTACGATTTGAGAGCAGTGGCGGCGGCGGCATTGCAAATGACCCACGATCGCACCCGTCCGGCTTGGATGCGCGTCGATCAAGGGTTTAACGATGATCCCCAGAGCGACGCTCCCAAATCTCGCCATGGCAATTCCAACTCCAAGTCCAAGTTGGTCAAACGTCATCAGGCATCATCTAAGTCCTAATTTGTCTAGGATTATCGCTGCTAGCCATTCGCTGGCAGCGAGTCCTTCTGTCAACTTTCACCTATGCGATCAATTGAGTGGCTCCAGTATTACCGTTGGGTAAGTCAACAACCCTTGACGGTGGTTGACGTGGAGACAACGGGCAGTCTTGCCTACAATAGTCGAATCATGGAAATTTCCGTCCTCCAAGCAACTCTAGAGGACGGAATTCTGCATCAGCAGACGGATTTGATCAATCCGCAAATGGTGATCCCAGCCCGAATTACTCAAATTACTGGGATTTCCCAGGAGATGGTCAGCGGTGCCCCGTTGTCAGAGGAAATTTTGCCTGATTACTTACCTCTGTTGCGATCGGGAGTTCTCACCGCCCACAATCTAGAATTTGACTACGCCTTCCTACGGGTGGAAGCGGCTCGTTTAGGATCAATCTTGCTCAAACCTGCCAGCGAACAACTGTGTACCGTGCAACTAGCACGGCTGCTACTGACAGAACTTCCATCCCGCAGCCTACCAGACTTAGTGCGTCACTTCCGGTTCGATGTCGCAGAGTCCCATCGAGCCAAAGCTGATACCTTGGCGTGCTGGCTCCTGGCAAAACGGCTATTACTCGAAATCTTGAATGAGCCAGACGAGTTACTATTAGCGCGGTTTGGTCAACAGTGGATACCGCTAAAAGAGGCTGCCAAACTCCTGGGATGTTCTCCCAAAGCTGGGCGATCGCGCCTAGAAGCGGCGGGGATCACTGCCCGATCGGCAAAACGGCGAAGCAGTACGGTGATGTACCGCCGAGGAGAGGTGGAGCGACTGTACGAGGATTTGCACAAACCCCAGGAGGAACCGTTACAGTCCTCCTTGTTTGATTGATGCAACTACTCCTGCCACTCCAAAAAGTCTTGCAGCAACGCCTGATAACCCAAGGAATTGGGATGTAGTCCGTCTTGGCAGAGCCGCGATCGCCACCACGATTCTCCCCGGTCTACCCAACGATTTAACACATCTAGATAGGGAATGTGACGGGCTTGACATGCCGATCGCATAGCATGGGCATAGCGCTGTTGATCGGCATGATTGTAGTAGAGGCAATTGGCAAAGGGCATTGAGGTTTCGTCCACAGGCGTCATGCCAACCACCAGCACTGACCCTAATTCATAGGCGCGATCGAGCAAGTTTGCCACCTCAAACTCAAAATCCTCAAACGCAGTGAGGTTTCTGCCATTGAGCTTGCCGACGCGGGCAGAATCATTTAAGCCAACCGAGAGAATCGCGACTTCTGGCAACCGATGGCGAATTTCTCCTCGATGGCGGAACTCGTCCTCTAATCGCTGAGCAACATGTCGAACCCCATCGCCCCGGACGCCCAAGTTGTAGAGCACAGGCGCACCTTCAGACGCCATCCAGCGTCGTCGTAGCCGCTCAACCACCCCCTCCTTCGGGATCGCCAAAGCCATAGACCAGACTATCGCCGATCGCCACGACCCGTAATGGCTGATTTCCCCGATCGATCATCAAGGGCTTAGTCAACGGATGATGGAACGGCAGAATGACATCGCTTAAGCTACTGGTCTTACACTCCACAACGGGGAACGTCTGCTGCATACGTAACAACACGCTGTATTAATTTTTTGTTACAACGAACCTTACCATTGAAAGCAACACTTTTCAACGAGGTAGGGGTCAAACCACGATACATAGAAAACAGACCTAGCACAGGACTCTTTGAGTAATCAACAAAAATAAATCCCCCAGATTCTGAGATCTAGGGGAGGAAGTTTGAGTCACCTGAAACCGTTAGCCCCAAGGATATTTTTTGCGCCGTCGCACCAAAGGCAACTCGTGGGTGCTGTGAAAATCTTCCTGCACCTTGTGGGTGAGGCGACGCGAGACTTGGCGGACGATTTGATTGAGCAGGCGATCGCCCGTGGATTGAATCAGGGATTTGGGCAGGGAATGAATGAAGCGAGGAAACTGAATCGCCACCTCTAAATTTAGATCCCACTCTACGCGAGTCATTTTGCTGGGGAGAGTGTCGCTGTCCACGTTGGCTGGGAGGGAGTAGAGAGCGCGATCGGTGTCCATTTCCACCAACTGCAACGCAGCTTGGAAATCGACATTGTAGCCCGGTGCTTCGTAGTTGGGCACTGGAATAGTCTGAATCCGATACACCCCCTGCTCTTGAGGCAGCAGATTCAAGCCAATCTTTGGTTCGACTTCATAGCCAAACGAGCCAAATTGACCAATGGTCAACTCATAACCGTTTTCCCCCAGAGGGCTTGTCTTCATTGGGTGAGCACAACGAGCAAACCAGTCTCGGTGAGCATCTAGATAACTTGCCACCTGTGAAGGAGTGGCAAACATTTCCATACAACTGCTGTAGCAACCGTGGAAATACGTTGGTTCAGACACAAATTGGCTCTCATCGATAACGGCATCGACTTCATCTCCCAACCCCGAACTCAGGTCTAATAGGGAATTTGATGGGTCTAGAGGATGATCGAATGGGTTTGCCTGCATAAACGCTCTTTCCTGTCCTAATTTCCCTTGGTGTAACTGAGCTCGATCTGCACGTGATATCAACAAGCGCTCAAGCTGGAATCAAGTCAAACTTTTATCCGGCTTTGGGAGCAGGGATATCAGCGATTCATAAGGACGAGTTGTAGGTTTAGGTAGATAACCTTTGCACAACCATAGCGAAAGTCCTGACGATTAACAACTCTCTTTGACAACTCTCTTTGACAACTTAGTAGTGGTCGATCGATAGTGCCCGACTCAGCATATCCTGCGGGTTATGGAAGTTGCCATGCTTGATCTACGGAGAAAAAGCAATTTGAGTTGAACTACCGCAAGATTTGATTAATTTACTGAGAAGTCGATAGGAACCCCTTAGATAATTCTTCAGTTGAACGTGAACTTATTACGCTTTAAGGACAGTAAATTCAACGATGGGAAACCGTTGTCGCTTCACTTTCTACAATTCATTGAATCAGCTTTCCTGGTTGAAACAACGATTTTGTCAAACGTTTAATTCCTTTGTAGCTACAAAATCATCCATGTTTCCTCTCCGGTTGAATGAGCTAGAGTTTTAAAGGTGGTTAGCAATTGCCCCTATTAAACTGCTCACTTAACTGGTTTAGGTTACCTATGAAAGCGTTAGTTGTTGGTGCAACGGGTGAAACTGGGCGGCGAATCGTTCAGGAATTGGTCAAACGCAACATCCCCACACGGGCATTGGTGCGCGATCTAGACAAGGGAAAACAAATCCTGCCGCCGGAGGTAGAGCTAGTTGTAGGAGATGTGTTGGAGCCTCAGAGCTTGAAGGCAGCGATCGCCGATAGTACTGTTGTCCTGTCTGCCACTGGAGCTGCACCCAGTTTTGACCCAACCGGACCCTACAAAGTTGACTACGAAGGCACCAAAACCTGGTTGATGTGGCAAAGGAGAGCGGCATTGAGCAGTTTGTCATGGTGTCCTCCCTCTGTGTATCTAAGTTCTTTCACCCACTCAACCTGTTCTGGCTGATTTTAGTGTGGAAAAAACAGGCAGAGGAGTACCTTCAAGCCAGTGGCTTGACCTACACAATTGTGCGTCCAGGTGGCTTGAAGAACGAAGACAATACGGAATCGATTGTCATGTCCAGCGCTGATACACTGTTTGATGGCAGCATTCCCCGTGCAAAAGTCGCGCAAGTCTGTGTAGAAGCGTTGCTGCAACCGAGTGCCCGTAATAAAGTAGTCGAGATTGTTACCCAAGCAGACAGTCCAACCAAAGACTTCACAGAACTGTTTGCTAGTGTGACGTGATGCCAGTAGAAGCGCGGGTCGCCAGCCCTAGATTTTTTAGTGATAGGAGCGTTGGATTTAAGAAACTGAGTTAGCCTAGTAAGTCTGAATTAGTATGATTGCACTCTGAACCCGTCGATCGCCCCTTCTGACGTAACCTTGGTAAAATCCTTGTCTTCTCAAATTCAAGACGACTCGTCCTCAGCCAAACCCCAATCAGAGAAAGGAATTGGCGTGTTTGGTCAGTTGTTTCTATCGTGTTGTTTTGTGGCAATTACAGGGCTGGCATTGCAGGAGTTGTACGACTCTCAGTGGCGATCGCCCATCGAACCTCATTCCTCGGTCACTCCCGCTCCCCTAGTAATGAAGGGGGGAGATCCCTATATTCGAGCATTGATGCGGACGATTTCCGCCAGCGAATCCAACGATCCCCGCCCCTATTCGTTGCTGTATGGCGGGGAACACATTAGCGATTTTAGTCAGCATCCAGATGTGTGTATCCCGATCGTCTCTGGTCCCAATTGGGGGGATTGCACCACAGCAGCAGGACGCTATCAGTTCCTCACCACGACTTGGTTTGACAAAGCCGCCCAGTACCATCCCGAATCCTCTACCCCAGCATTTTGGCGGGGTTCCTATAGTTTTGCTCCAGAGCACCAGGATGAAGTGGTCTATGCGTGGCTCAGCGATCCCCAAGCATGGGGGGTAGATTTAGCCCAACTGCTGCAACAAGGTCAGGTGATCGAAGTCCTGCAAATCCTGTCTCCGGTTTGGACAAGCCTGAGCTACGGGATTGAGCCAAATGTGATGACCGATCAGCTTCCCCAAATCTACGAGCAGATGTTGCAAGAGGAATTGGGCAAGCCAAGCTTGTTTTAGGATTGGTGATACCCAATGCTACTGTGGGGACTATCCTGAAGTTTGGGCTTGAATTTGCCCTCTGCCCTAGGCTGTTGAAACCGATGGACATCCTGCAATACTCTCACCCACCCTTGCGCTAGCGAATCGAGAATCCGATCGCCCTTCTCCGCCGTCGCCGTAGTCGGATCGCCCAACGTCCCGCTCACACTCAAATCGCGGGTTGTCCAGGCAAAGGGCAATTTGCCCTCCATGCTCAACAAACTATCGGTGGGCAACCCGTGGGGATACTCGGCAACCGCAGATTCCATGTGAACCCGATCGGGCAGCAACGCCAGCAATACGCTCGTCTCCGCATCCCCTGCATGAATCCCCAGTTCCACTTCCTTGGCGCTCAACAACGCCGCTGCAATATTGGGAACCTGCCAAACAAACAGGGGAAACACCAAAAAATCCTCATACTGCTGGTGCAAATCCCGCGCCACAATCTCCAGCACCTGCGGTTGCCCACCGTGGGCATTCACCAGGACAAACTTACGAAACCCGGCACGATAGAGGCTCTGACCCACTTCCATCAACACTGCCATCAACGTCTGAGCCGTCAAGGTAATCGTGCCGGGAAAATGCCAATGCTCATTTGATTTGCCGTAGCATAGAGTTGGGAGGGCAAAGGCGGGCACATCGTCTGGTAGATCCTGTAACGCTCTCCCTGTCACCGCCGTAGCGATCGCCGCATCCACCACCAAGGGCAAGTGATAGCCATGCTGCTCGATCGCCCCAATTGGTTGCACAATCACCACGTTGGCTTTGTTGGGCATTTGCTCGATCGCCTGCCAGGTGAGGTAGGGAAAGAAGCGATCGGGGGGAATGTAGCTGTGTAGACTCATGGTGGGGCTGGGGTAGTCGATGGCATCGCTTGTATTGTAAGGTGCAATGCCTTTGTAGGGGGATGCAATGCCATTGTCACGCTATGCAGAAGCATTGCAACGCGATACACAAGGATTGCAACACAATACATAAGGATTGTCGCGCTATACAATGCGATCGCAGCCTTGATCGGGTAAAGTTGCAATTTTGATGCAATCGATAAGTAACCCGATGCAATGGCATTGTCGAGGAGTGCAATGCGATTGCGAGGCGATCTATTGGAAATGTTGGCTGGTACATTAGCTTCGGATCGCCTGCAATTACGATTGTATGGAGCGATCGGTTAAAGGCGATCGCCCCGCTATCGAGTTAAACGGATAGATTTTGTCGGTCGATCAAGATGCCATCAAACATCACCTCAAATTGAAATTGGGGATCTAATCGACGGAGGATTTTGGCGTAGCCCTCGGCATCGGAATACTTGTAAAACCATTCCACATCAACGCGCTGCATCTGCGGCAATAGGCGCACGACAGCCCACCGCTTTCGTAAGCGATCGCCATAGGTCATAATAGATTGTCT
>JAAUSV010000080.1 GCA_012032525.1 Leptolyngbyaceae cyanobacterium SL_7_1 | reverse complement strand
CTAATTACTATGCCTGGGTGGGTGGCTTTGCTCCGATCGCCATGGCAACCCCGATCGCCCAGAACTCGCCACCGAATTTGCCAACACCCTATCTGCCATTCGCCCCGATATTGCCCAGGCGGTGGCACGGGTGATCTTTCAGTCTGATCACCGGGCGGAGTTGCCCCGATTAAAGGTGCCCACCACCATTCTGCAATCGAATAACGACATTGCCGTGCCGCTGGTCGTGGGCGACTATTTGGCACAGCACATTCCCCATGCTCGATTGATCAACATCAACGCCCAAGGACATCTGCCCCATCTCAGTGCGCCCAACATCGTCACCCACACTATTTCAGAATGTTTAGCCGCCTAACTCTGTTGCGCGATCGCTGCTTTAGCCGAGACAGCACCCTGCCCCCCTGTCATCCAGAGCGACTACCCAGCTTTGAACCCTTGCTACTGGGGTCTTCAGCGGTGCTGCTAGCGTTGCTGGTGCTGAGTGGTTGTTCTCCCGTGCTATGGTTAGCGCCTATTCTCTTTACTGGATTGACGCTGCATCCCCCCGCTCAAGCCATTGCACTGTTAGGCGGTGTGGTTTGGAGCGGGTTGCTGCTACTCAATTGGGAGGAAATCGGGGGTCGGCAATGGCTTGTTTTGGGGATCGTGGGATTGCTGAGTCCTTTGGCACGGCGCACCCTACTGCAATGGGAATGGCGGAATGCCACCCAGACCACCCTGGCAAGTTTGACTCAAAACGAATCCACAGCCACGTTCGGAGCAGGCGATCGCCTATGCCTCGCCACCTCAAACCTTGCCTGTGCCGATGGGCGATCGTGCTCAGGCAGATCGACACCGTGACCGCACAAGCCCTGGTGTGTCTTCCGGAGACTGCCCTGCCCGATCGACTGACTACGCCCACGCTGTTTGCCGAGCGATCGCCCAAAATCGCTGCATTTACTATGCCGACTATCCAGCCGCCCCCAACGCCGCCGCTGTATTGGTGGCACAGGGGGTGCGATCGGTGGCGGTGCTTCCCCTATTGCAGGTGGAGCAAGTGCGGGGAGCAATTGTTTTATTTTGGTATCGTCCCGTGCAGGTTTCACCCCAGCTCCAAGGATTTTTTGCATCCCTGCTAGGGGGGATGCAGAACCTACTGCGGTTTCAAGATGGGATGCTGCGGCTAGACAATTTGCAAGCGCGGCTGCGGGCTATCCTGGAAACCATTCCCCAGGGGGTGGTGTTTGGTGGACGAAAGCGGCGAACAGGGATGGCTAAACCATGGGGCAGCAATGCAGCTCGGATTGCCTCAGGGGGCGGCGGAGCCAATGGCGATCGCCCAAGCGATGACCCAGTTGCGTCTAAAGGCGGATAATCAACAGATCCTGACCCAACAAGCCGCCCAGTTTTTGCCCAACCCCAGATTGATATCCGTGACTGGCAGTGGCGTTTTAGCCACCCCCAGCCCCAGGTGTTAAATCTCTCCAGTACACCGATTGATTTGCGCCACATTCCGGGTCGCCTATGGGTGATTGATGATATCACCGAGCGCTGGCAGGCAGAGGTAGCAACCCAGCAAGCCAAAGAGATGGCAGAGTCTGCCAACCGAGCCAAAAGCGAGTTTTTGGCGAATATGAGCCATGAACTGCGGACTCCCCTCAACGGCATCTTGGGGTATGCGCAAATCCTCAAGAAATCCACCAACCTAACTGACTCCCAAAGACATGGATTAGAGATTATTCACCACAGCGGGGAGCACCTGTTGACGTTGATCAATGACGTACTTGATCTATCAAAAATTGAAGCGAGGAAGATGGAATTGCATCCCCACGCCTTCAACTTTCCGGTTTTTCTAGAAATTTAGTGCAGATCTTTCAAGTGCGTACCCGTCAGGAGATTGCCTTTGTGTATGAGCCGATCGCTCCACTACCTCCGTTTGTCTGGGCAGATGAAAAACGGTTACGTCAAGTGTTGTTAAATCTATTGAGCAATGCCATCAAATTTACAGAACAAGGGTGTGTCACCTTCCGAGTTCAACCTGCTGATGATGGGCAGCCACCTCAATCCAAGCTGCGATTTGAGATCAGCGATACGGGCAGGGGGATTGCGGCGGCACAGCTAGAGACGATATTTCTACCCTTCAACAGGCAGGGGAAAATCGCCACCAGACGGAGGGAACGGGGCTGGGGCTGACGATTACGCGGCAGTTAGTCCAACTGATGGGCAGCGACATTTGGGTCAGCAGTCAAGTAGGACAGGGTAGTAGGTTTTGGTTTGAGGTGGTGCTGCCAGAGATCACCCACTGGAGTCAGAGTCCAGCCGCCATGCAGCCTGCTATTGTGGAATATGAAGGGCTACGATTGCAGGAACCTGGAAGGCGATCGCCCCTGATACGACAGTTACACTTGCCAGCACGCTGGCTACGCTACCTGCTCAGACTGAGCTAGATACCCTACTCGACCTCGCCATGCAGGGGGATCTACAAGGCATCATGGATCATTCAACTTACCTAGAACAGACCGATGAGCGGTGGCTCCCCTTGACTCGCCCCCTAACCCAGTTGGTGCGAGGTTTTGAGGAGCAACAGATTTTAGAACTCCTTCGCCAGTATCGAGAGCAGTTATGAACCCTGTCCTCCCCGCAACAGTCTTGATTGTTGACGATACCCCCAGTAACTTAAACCTGCTGTTTAATGTTTTGCGCAATTCGGGGTTTAAGGTGTTGGTGGCTCAGAGCGGCAAGAGCGCCTTGCAGAAAGTGGAATATGCCAATCCCGATCTGATTCTGCTCGACATTTTGATGCCGGGGATGGATGGATTTGCAACCTGTGAAGCATTGAAAGCCCAACCCTCCACCCAGGATATCCCGATCATCTTCATGACCGCCCTTTCAGAAACCGTGGACAAGGTAAAGGGCTTACGGCTAGGAGCAGTAGACTACATCACCAAACCCTTTCAGCAGGAGGAAGTGCTGGCACGAATTCAGCTCCACCTCAATCTGCGCCGCCTCACCCGCCAAGTCCAGGAACAAAACGCCCAACTGGAACAGCAAATTCAGGAGCGGGCGCAGGTCGAAAACAGGTTACGGCAACGCGAGGCTCAGTTGCGATTGATTACCGATGCCCTCCCCGTAATGATTTCCTACATCGATCGCGATCATTACTATCGCTTTGTCAATCGCGGCTACGAAGATTGGTTTCAACGTCCCCGCGAAGCACTGCAAAATCGCCACCTGCGCGATCTAATGGGGGAAGCCCTCTATCAGGAGGTGCTCCCAAAGCTCACCCTGGCGCTTTCGGGGCAAATGGTGACCTTTGAAAACACCATGCCTCGTAATGGCAACTTCCATAACCTTGAAATCACCTACGTGCCCCATTTTGAGGGGGAAGACGTTCGAGGAACCTATGTGCTGATCCAGGATGTCACCGAACGCAGGCAACTGGAACGCCAGTTGTTGCGATCGCAACGCATGGAAAGCCTCGGCACCTTAGCCAGTGGCATTGCCCACGATCTCAACAACGTCCTGACGCCCATCCTCATGTCGGTGCAATTACTCGGCATCAAATGCCAGGATGAACAAAGCCAATTATGGCTGGAACTACTAGAAGCAAACACAAAACGGGGTGCAGAGCTGATTCGCCAAGTTATGTCCTTTGTCCAGGGGATCGACGGTAAGCACACGCTAATCCAACCAGACCACCTACTCAAGGAAATTGAGCAGATGGTGGAAGGAACCTTTCCCAAATCCATTACCATTTCTACCCAGATTGCACCCGACCTCTGGGCTGTGTCTGGCGACTCTACCCAGTTGCACCAGGTTTTGATGAACCTGTGTGTCAATGCACGAGACGCCATGTCTCATGGGGGGTTGCTCAAACTTGCCGCCGAGAATGTAACCGTGGACGCGGCGTTTGTCCAAACCCACCCAGAGGCAAAAATAGGCGACTATCTGTGGCTTACCATTGCCGATACGGGCATGGGCATTCCCGCAGAAATCATCGATCGCATCTTTGAACCCTTCTTCACCACCAAAGAATTTGGCAAAGGCACTGGGCTGGGACTATCCACCGTCGGTGGGATTGTCAAAAGCCACGGTGGGTTTATCACGGTTGTGAGTGAGCCGCAGCAGGGCACCCAATTTAATGTATTTTTGCCAGCGATCGCCCCCACCATCTCCCCCGAATTGAACGATGACGGCTTACCCAGCGGGCATGGGGAAACGGTGCTGATCGTAGACGATGAAGTTGCCATTCGGCAGATCGCTCAAACCTCCCTGGAGGCACACGGCTATCAAACCCTCACTGCCCACGATGGGGTGGAAGCCATTTCCCTCTATGTGCAGCATCCCCAAGCCATTGATCTGGTGATTGTTGACATGATGATGCCATCAATGGATGGCTCTTTAGCGATTCGGGCGCTAAAGCAGATTAATCCCCACGTGCGAATTGTCGCTGTGAGTGGATTGGTCACAAATGAACTCTGCCTTGATATAACGGGGACTGACGTGCTTGCCTTCCTACCCAAACCATTTACCACCAAAGAACTCCTAACAACCCTCAATCAAGTGGTAGAGCGTTGAGAGATCGGTTACTTGGCACTGCAATTGACTGTGTTTGATATCTCCCCAGGTTTTACCAGATGCCAACTCCTGGGCGACAAACCAGTGGGGAATCTGTGGGGAAATCACCACCTGTGGCGGGGCAAGTTGTTCGAGGAGGCGGGCATGGCGATAGTGGGGGGATTGCTGTAGCAGGCGATCGAGCTGCTGGGCAATGGTGTCTGCCGATGCGGTCGCCCTATCTAACAACAGCATGTAGCGGCATGGTTGCGTTGTTGGAACCAGCGTTTGAAAGGTTGCCTGCAACTGCAATTGCTGGAGTACGGTTTCAACAAAGTCGGCGTGGAGTTTTTCGCCCACTAAATCGCTAGTGTCCTTGCCCCGTCCGGCAAATTCCAAGCAGGGCGTTGCCTGATAGAGATGGGTAACTCGCACCCGATCGCCCAATCGATAGCGATACAATCCGCCCAATTGCGACACAATCAAGTTGTAGAGTTTTCCCACCTGCACATCCTGCAATAACTGCACCGCCCCGTCCTCCGCCTCAAATTCAAAAAATACCTGATCCACCAAGGGCACGTATCCTTTTGCCGGAAGCAGAGGAATGGTGATCGGCGCTTCCGTTGCCAACAAGCCTTTTCCCTGGACAAAGACAGTGGGAAACTGCGATCGCAATCCCTGGGCGGAGTCCGCTGCCATGGCGCTGTCCCAACAGGAAATCAGCTTTAAATTTGACCACATCTGGTGCCAGGGAGTGGGGGAGGATTGCAACCACCGATCGCGTTGGGCAGATAGCTTGAGCGATCGCCGCAGGTCATGCCGATGGGTTTGAATAAATTCCAGCATCACGGTCAAAAAGCTGGGACTCCAAATGGAGATGATCTCCAACTCCTCTGCCTGCAACAACGCCAATGCCAACTGCCATTTAAATTCCTCCACCGATCGCCATGCCGTTGGCAACGCAATCCAAAAAGGGCGCAGCATCCACTGCAACCCCCGATCGAGATATTGGGAATCGTTCGCCAACCCAACCGCGTCCGGTTGATTTGCCGCCCCGTAAAACTGGGGAGAAATGCAGAAATAGAGTTTGCCTGTGTGGAACTTCGGTCCATGGCAAATTAAATCGTGCGCCCACACACAAAAGGCATGGTTAAACGATCGCCGCAGCGATCGGGTGTAGGGAATCCACTTAGGCAACCCCCTTGTCCCAGAGGTTTTTTCGTAGAACACAATTGGCTCTGGGGTGAGTGGGCAATGTTTCGTGGGTGGTCTACCAATCCACGGCAGCAAATCGGCATAGTCCACAATCGGCACTCGGTTCCAATCCTCGATCGATTGCACTCCCCAGTGCTTGCCATAGTCACTGGCAATCAGCGATCGCCAATCCGCTGTTGCACTCGGCATTGGGCGGCTTTAGGCTCAAGCAGCGATCGCTGAAATCGCTTAGCCGCAGGGGCTAATGACTGTCCAAATAGTTGAATTAAAGGTCGGTAATTCACGTGGATTTGGGAGTGGTTTGATTGGGATAAAGATGGGTCGCCACTGGCAGATAGGTGCCATCTGCAATTACCACGCCCGGAGCAACGTGGCTACCCGCGCCTAAAAACACCCCATTGCCGATCTTCACAGGTTTGACGTAGAGCATCAGATCCTGTCGTCGCGGCTTAATGATGTGGGAGTAAATGCCAATGCCATGTCCAAAGACAACCCGATCGCCAATTTCCACCAACCCGCGATCGGCAATCTCTAATTTTGGAGTCCAATACACCTGTCGTCCCACCTTAGCTCCCCACAACCTCAGCCACAGGGAAAATGCTCCCGGAATCAACCGCAGTACCGTTTCTAGAGCTGGAAAGGCAATATAGATGGCTTGAATTTGATGGCTTCCCCACCACGGGCTGTAGGCGTGTCCTCGCAGATAACTAATTCCTGGCTGCACTGGATAGCGCCATTGGTGCAAGCGATAGGTTAGTACGGGTAATCCATAGAGAATAAACAGGAAGAGGGCGATCGCCCCCAGCCCCGGATGAGCACAGAGATACACAAACGAGGCTGCACTGAGCAGCAATATCACGGTTGGGAAATACGCTAACACCACACTTAAAGGAGTCATTGCATAGCATCCTCCCTCGTTTCAAAAAGCTCTGTTGTCCCAGTTCCCCGGCTTCTCAAAGAAGCCGGGGAACTTTGATCAAACGGATAGAAAAGCTGTTGAGCCAAGGTCAGGGGTGTGGGGATGCCCAAAGACTCTGGCGGTTTGGAACGAGCATAATAGGTTCCATGGAATCGATCCCACAGTTTTAGATTGGCTCCATAATTGCAGGCTCGTCCTTGGCTGGCATGATGCCAAGCATGATCGGTGGGCAAAATTAACCAAAATGATAACCATCGCTGTATGGATTGATTGGGCAGCAAACAACTATGTCGCCACAAATCCAATCCTGCTGTTAAACTAACTCCCAGCACATAGGCTGTAGGATTTTGTAATAGATAAAGCAACAATGGATGAACCCACAAATACACAATTAAAAGACTAGTCCACAACGTATTGCGGGACGTGCCCAATACATCCATTTCACCCACGGTGTGGTGCACCTGATGGAGTTGCCACAACCCACGCCAATGTAGTAACCGATGATTCCAGTAATATAAATAATCCACCACCACAAAGCTCAGGAGAAATGCTGCGATCGCCGGAATCTGCAAACATCCTGCTGGCAGAGGCAACCAATCTTGAAATAAGCGATAAACCCCATGCATTTGTAGTAATGGAATCAGAATTCCTTGCACTACTAATCCGCCACTATCTAATACCCAATCTCGCCACGGTTTTGCCCGAAATGCAGCAATGCCCGGCGAATCAGCGATCGCCCATGCCAATAATCCACTAAACGCGATCAACACTGCCATTGCCTCAAACCCAAAATGTAATCTCCACTGTTTTATTCGGCAGATCCCGTGGGTCATTTCCCGCCGCGATCGCCCCTCGGATAGACTCCACAAACCCATGCACCGTGTCCACTGGCGTATTGGCAAATTGCGTGCCATATTTGGCGATCGTCTCGCCCTGCACCTTTAACACTTGCATATCTTGATTGATAATGTGTTGTGCCGTCCAACGGACGAGAGGACGTGCCAGTTTATTCCACCTGCCATAGTTAAATGTCACATCGGTGTAGACCAACGTGGAATTTTCTGTTTCAGGAACCGATTGGCTGGTGATGAACAGGTGGCGATCGCCCATGTCGTACTCTACACAGGTAATATTTGGCATGTGAAAGCGATCGATGTGGGAAATCGGCTGACCCTGACGGTTCAAAAACTGACGAAACCACCCCAAATTCGTTGTTTCATTTTGGTATGTCACCCACACCGAGCCGTCTCGCCGCTCCACCCGCATGGCTAACTGTTGCCGTTGGGAATTGCGAAACACCCCTGGATGCACCGATGCGGTGTGGGGTACATCAATGAAATTTTCGGCGCAGTTTGTGACGCTGTTAGCAAAGCGATTCACTAGCCGCACCGTTTCCCAACCCGGTTCGCCATAGTGGAGCATCGGAAAAGGAGCGATCGCCTCCTGCGGTTCTACCAGGCGCACGTAAATATAACCATCCTGTTCACAGGTCACGTATCGCCGTGCTTGCCGAGCGAAGCTAGCGGTGAAGGGAGCTCCCTCCGATGGCACGGCTACAACGTTGCCCGTTTGGTCATATACCCAGCCGTGATAGGGACACTGCACCTTACCCCGGTGCACCGCCCCACAGGACAGGCGGCTATGGCGGTGGAGGCAGCGATCGCGCAATGCCACCGCCTGTCCATTCTCTCCACGGAAGATGACTAACCACTCATCCAACACTGTTCGCGCCAGCAATTGGTTAGGACGGAGCTGATCGCTGAGGGCGACGATGTACCAGAAGTGTTGGAAATGCATAAATGGGGAGGGTTCGCGATTAGCGGTTGGTGGATGTTTGAGAAGTATGACTTACTTGATGGTTGCCCCCTTAAATCCCCCAAAATTGGGGGACTTTGAACAAAGAACGGATTGAAAGTCCCCAATTTTGGGGGGTTGGGGGGCGGTTCGGATGACAGTTATTACGTCTCAGACATCCTCTTAGCATCTCGAATTTATTAACGTGTAATTTTCCTAATGTAGGGGCATGGCAATGCCATGCCCCTACGGAGATTCTGGTTTTACAGGTTATTTAATCCACGATCTTTAGCAATTAGCCATTAGCGATTGCCGCTAGGTCAATATCTGCTGTAAGTCGAATTTGACAGGCAAGTCGGGCGTTGGGGGTGTTGGGTGCGAGTACTTCTAGAAGTTCCTGTTCAGCTTGATCGGCGGGTGGGATGGTGCCTTTGACAACTACTAGGCAAGTGCCACAAATTCCCGTACGACAACCGAATAGAATTGGGGAGTTTTGAATGGTCAAGTGTTCGGAGAGGGATTGAAATTTTTCCAAATCGATCGGCGCATAGGGCGTGTCAGAAAAATGAATGGTGCAGCGATCGGTTAGCATAAACTCTCCTTGTGTCACTGAAAAATCTATGTGGACAGATCCTCGGCTTTTCCTAAAAAAGCCGAGGATCTAGAGTCATTGCCGTAGCCAGCGATCGAACGCTCTCTGTTGGGTCTCCAAATACTTAGGAATCGAGTTGGCTGACATTAGTTGCATCTCGTGATTGCGCTGCCAAATATGATCGACCTTATCCAGATAAACTTTGTAGGAGCGATCGCCTCTTGATGGGTGTGGTGGCTACGGTGTAGTCCTTCAGTTTCCTGGGTAAAACACTGCTGCATCATCGCTTTAGCGTCTTGGTCAGTCATGGAGAAGAGGGCGATCGCAAAATTTGGTAAATGGCGGAGTATAGGGCTGGGTCGTACCAAAAAATGCCATTGATGGCGGCAGAGAAGTGATAGTGATCGCGCTGGCATCCTTGGATGCCCAAGTTCATCACCCATTGCTCAAAGCGGGTGGGCGGTTTCAAACACCGAGTCACTTCGTGGGAAAGAATCGTGGAACTATTGAAGTGGAAACTTTCGTCTAAAAATGGTAGTAGGAAATCCTTGCAGGAATCGGAGCGGTATCGAGATCAGGATGGCGTTGGCAGTAAGCGCTCAGTTTGTGTTGCACCAATTTCCCATTCAATGTCCGCAGACCCCGCACCGTGAAATATTGGCAGGCAAGGAAGGCATTATCTGAGGAGAGTAACCCAAACATGTGCAACTGAATTTTCTTCCACCACAACTTCAGGGCATTGGTGTCGGCATATACCATCGTTTCAGTAAACGGACTCCGCATGGCATAGGTAAAAATTGGACGCCCAAACAGCGCCATTTCAACCTGATGGGAGATAGTCCGAAAGGCGTGAATGTGGGCGCGTTCCTGAGCCGACTCCAAATCCAACGTATCGCACACCAAGCGAAAATCCTCCAGCGCATACAGGCCTGCCGCACTGGTTTGATTAAAGAAAATAGTGGCAATCTCCGCCGAGACAATTTGCGCGTAGTAGGCGACCCAATAGAGCTGATTTAACTGAATGCGTTGGCTAGCACTCGCCTGTTCCCACAGGGGGGTGCCATAGAGCAGGGAAAACTCCACTGGATTCCAGTACTCATCTTTGCAATCGTCATAGCAAAAGCGCCGGGCTGCCTCGTCTAGCAATCCCGTGTGGTCTTGTTGTTTGTTGCGGGTGTAATTGAGCTGGAGCTTGCGATAAGCCGTTGGATGGTCTAGCAAGGAAGAGGGAGGGGGGGAAACGTAGGTCACAAACCGTTTTAGAGAAAACTAAAGATGTGATTCTACGTTACCGTTGGCAGAGTGGAGCGATCGCACAGACTGTGCAACTTTCCAAATAGTCATTAGTCAGCGGTCAGGTGCACCTGGCTAATGACCAACGAATCACCAATGAATGATTAATGACTACCTTTTCCACAAATCACCAGGATTTCGCTCAAGCCGGATTGTGTTCCTTCCGTAAATTTACTACCCGTTTAAGTCCGTAGGTGGCATGAATTGTAAAGTTTAAGTGAAGATGAAAAAATTTTAATGAAGAGGTAGAATTTATTTCATACAATACGGTCAATTGACCATAGTTGACGGGGGCATTCCTTGCCGGAACCTATCCTATCGCCCACCCAATTAATACTGAATCGAAGGTGCTGATTGCCTCAATTGGTTTAGTTAGCTGATCCGGTTCCTTTGTTCAACTCATTCTCCTCAACGCTGGCGTAATGTGAGTGAATTTACGCATTTCAGGTTAGGTAGGGCTTAATCTCTGTGTGTTTATTTGCTTTGGTGCACCTGTTTCTCCACGGTGTGCCGTTTTGGTGTGGCAGCGTTAGGTGGTGAGTCATATTCATCCCTATGGATATTGCTTTTGACTGAGATTTTTCCCATGAGCGTGTCTTCATTCAATCCATCCAGTGAGCGGGAACCAACTGTTTCAGTCATCGTTCCAGTTCATAATGGCGGCGTAAGTTTTAGCAAATGTTTAGACAGTCTTAGGGAGTATGCTAATCGAGCGATCGAGATAGTAATTGTCGTTGATGGTGGAACGGATAATTCCCGCCAACTGGCAGAAGAGTTTGGAGCAACCGTGCATCTGTTTCCGACCGCGGGCGGACCAGCCCGTGCCCGCAACCACGGTGCTCGCCTCGCTCAAGGAGACATCCTTTTTTTGTTGATGCAGATGTGACGATCGCCGCCGATACAATCAGTCAAATCATTCAAGTCTTTGATCAAGACCCGGAATTGGCAGCCCTAATCGGCTCCTACGACGACAATCCCGGAGCACCAAACTTCCTATCCCAATACAAAAATTTATTTCACCACTACACCCACCAGACAGGTTGTGAGGAAGCCTCCACTTTCTGGGGTGCCTGCGGTGCGATCCGACGCAGTGTATTTTGGGCAGTTGGCGGGTTTGACGAAGCCTACCGCTATCCTTCGATCGAAGATATTGAGTTGGGCTATCGCCTCCGGCAAGCCGGGTATCGCATTCGGCTGTGTAAGACCATTCAAGTTAAACATCTAAAGCACTGGAAGCCGATTTCCTTGCTGCGGGCAGAGTTTTTCTATCGAGCACTACCTTGGACAGAATTGCTCTGGCGCGATCGGCAATTTGTTAACGACCTCAACCTTAAAACGTCCAGTCGCGTCAGCCTGCTATTGACCTACAGCTTGCTAGTTGCCTTGGTGGCAAGCGTTTGGTGGATGGGAGCGCTGGCGATCGCCAGTGGATTGGCAGTGGGGTTATTCCTGCTCAACTTGCCTGTCTACCAATTCTTCTACCGCACCCGTGGTGCTTGGTTTACGCTGCAAGTGATTCCGTGGCATTGGCTCTATTTTCTCTACAGCGGGCTTGCCTTCGCCCTTGGTACGCTCCGCTATCACCTCCTACCCAAACAAAGGACAAGAAAAACCAGCTTTTCCCAAGGCTGACGCCCGATTCCCAACTATTCATCATTTGGAGCAATTGCATGGAACGTTATCCCGTTGTCATCATTGGAGCTGGTCCGGCTGGATTGACGGCTGGCTATGAATTGAGCAAGCGCGGCGTCAATTCGGTTGTGTTAGAAAAAGCAGATAAGGTGGGTGGTATCTCGCGCACGGAAACCTACAAAGGCTACCGCTTCGACATTGGTGGACATCGGTTTTTCACCAAAGTTGGCGAGGTGCAACAGGTTTGGAAAGAGATTTTGGGGGACGAGTTTATCAAGGTTCCTCGGTTGTCGCGGATCTATTATCGCAACAAGTTCTACAACTATCCCCTGTCCCTGTTCAATACCCTCAGCAATTTGGGAATTGTCTCTAGTTTTGTCATCTTGCTCAGCTATCTCAAAGCCAAAGTGAGAGCAAAACTCAACCTCACCCCTGAGCCAGAAACCTTTGAGGAGTGGGTGACCGATCGCTTTGGCTATCGCCTCTATCGCACCTTCTTTAAGACCTACACCGAAAAAGTCTGGGGTATCCCCTGCAACAAAATTCGCGCCGACTGGGCAGCCCAACGGATTCAAGGCATGTCCCTGAAACGAGCGGTGATCAATGCCCTGTTTGGTAGCCAAAATGCCAAGAGCTTGATCAAGGAATTTGACTATCCCCTGCTAGGACCCGGCATGATGTGGGAGCGTTGCCAGGAGATTCTAGAAAGCAAGGGTTCTCCCGTGCATCTGCACACCACCGTCACGCGAGTTGAGCGCGATGGCAACCGCATCAAGAGCATTACGGCGCAGCAGGGCGATCGCACGTTCCAACTCACGGGCGATCATTTTGTCTCCAGTATGCCAGTCACCGCCCTATTACATCGGCTTGATCCCTTGCCCCCAGAGCATGTGCTAAAAGCCGCACGGGGATTAAAGTATCGAGATTTTCTGATTGTGTCGTTGATCGTCGATCGCGATCATCTGTTTCCAGATAATTGGATCTACATCCACAGCCCTGATTTCAAAGTCGGACGGATTCAAAACTTTAAAAACTGGAGTCCGGCGATGGTTCCCGATGCAGGCAAAACCTGTCTGGGCATGGAATATTTCTGTAGCGAAGGCGATGCGCTCTGGGAAACAGAGGATGCAGAGTTGATCAAATTGGCGACGCAGGAGGCGATCGACCTTGACTTGGGTGTGCAACCCGGCGATGTCAAAGATGGCACTGTGATTCGTCAATACAAGGCCTATCCGGTCTACGACGGAGAATATCGCCAGCATCTACAGGTAATTCAGGAGTATCTGGAAACCTTCGAGAATTTGCAAACGGTGGGTCGTAATGGCATGCACCGCTATAACAATCAGGATCACTCGATGCTGACCGCTATTTTGGCAGCTAAAAACATCCTGGGTGAGCAACACGACCTGTGGAATGTCAATGTTGAACGTTCCTACCATGAGGAGTTTACGAAGAACGAGTTGGAACAACCACCAACGCCACCGACGGGAGGTGCTCAACTCGCTGCAACGCCCACGGCTTCCTAGTTGATCCCTAATCCTCAACCCTTTCAGATAATTATGGTGAACCCTCAAATCACGATCGTTGTTGTCCCC
Organism: Leptolyngbyaceae cyanobacterium SL_7_1; assembly: GCA_012032525.1. GTDB lineage: Bacteria > Cyanobacteriota > Cyanobacteriia > Elainellales > Elainellaceae > JAAUSV01. The sequence goes on along the minus strand of JAAUSV010000080.1, from coordinate 2,073 downwards.
CGTGAGCGCTTTAGCTACACCCGCGAATCGTTGGAAAGTGTGTATGAACACACAACGTTGCCGTTTAAGTTGGTGTATGTCGATGGCAATTCACCAGCGGATGTGCAGCAATATTTGCAAGCGCAGTCTCAGCAAAAGCAATTTCGTCTGATTCGCACTGACTATTATTTGTACCCCAATCGGGCAAGAAATTTGGGTTTAGCCCAGGTTGATACGCCCTACGTGGTGTTTTTAGACAATGATGTGGTTGTCTCTCCCGGTTGGTTGGAGGCACTAGTCGATTGCGCAGAGGAGACGGGTGCAACGATCGTGGGACCCTTGGTGTGCCACGAGCAGCCTGTCCATGAAATTGTCCATTGCGCTGGTGGGGAAACCCATATCAATATAGATGCTAAAGGTAGACGACGGTTACGGGAGAAGATGTACAAACAGGGACATCGAGTTGAAAAAGTATTGCCCGCAATGCAGCGGACTCAGACAGAATTGTGTGAATTTCATTGCATGTTTGTGCGTACACAAATTTTTCAACAGGTGGGGATGTTTGATGAAACCATGCTGAACTCTAAAGAACATTTAGACTTTTGCATGGGTGTTATCCAAGCAGGGGGGATTGTTTATTTTGAGCCTGCCTGCATTGTTACCTATGTGCCCGGACCGCCGTTGAAATGGTCTGACCTCCATTTTTATATGCTGCGTTGGAGTGATGATTGGGAATCAGCTAGTCTCAGTCGCATGCGCGAAAAATGGGACTTGGCAGAAGATGGCTACTTTCAACACAAATACAAAATCATGGGCTGGCGGCGAAAAAATTCTATTCTCCGCCCTCTCGCCCGTCAAACTAGCGTTGGGATGGCAAGGGAGCATAGTAGAAAAGGGCTGGGTGTTTCTGCTAACACTAGCGGAGAAGCCACTGAACCGCTACCTGACCGCTCAGTATGCCAAACGGGAGCAGCAACGGCAACAGACAGAGACGCGATCGCTCTCTTCATTTACCAATTCGGTTACTCTTCAGGGCTAAAGCAATGAAGGTTTTGCTGCTAAACGATATTGGCACCGCGACAGGTGGCGCAGAGCTGCAAATGTTGTCTCTACGTCAAGGGTTGCGCGATCGGGGTCACGAAGTGCGTCTACTGACCAGCCAAGTGATCCCCATTGAAGGCAGCAAATTACTGGCAGACGATGTGTGTTTTGGAAGTAACACCCGCCTACAGGTTTTAACGCAAACGATTAACCCATCGGCTTACCTTGCCTTGCGTCGAGCCTTGCAGACCTTTCAGCCAGATGTGGTTCACGTTCGCATTTTTATGGGGCAGCTTTCTCCATTGATTCTGCCACTGCTGAAGGACATACCCTGTCTTTACCAAGCAGCAATGTACCGAGCCATTTGTCCAAAGGGAACAAAAGTATTGCCTGATGGCAACTCGTGCACATCGAGAGCTGGGTTATCCTGTCTACGACATCGCTGTCTAACTCCGCAATCATGGGCAATGTTGATGGTGCAGCGGCAGCTTTTGCTGATTTACAAAACTTGCTGGATGGCCTCGATCCGGCCAAAACCGCCCAGGCCGCCGGACTTTTTGAAACCTTACGGGTTCAACTGGCCGCGGCCAGCACCCAGACAGCCGCTAGCCGACCCGGATGCAATTGAGGTCCAGACCGACCAACTTACGGCCCTGCTGACCAGTCTGATGCCCGTCGAATGGCAGCAGGGTAGCGCCAGCGGCGATTTTGATGTGATTGCTTCGATGCTGGACCAGATGATCGGCGCGACGCGGGCCGGTGAGTATGAACTGGCCGAGTCGGCCCGGCTGGAGGCTTATGCTATTATGGAAGTGGGGCCGGAGGCGCGGCTGATTGTGTTTGCCCCGCAGCTCAAACTGCGCCTGGAAGAGTTATTCTGGAACGGCCAGGGCGAAGCCAAGGGGCTGGCTTACCTCATCAAAAATCAGGCTCCGCTGAGCGAGATCAAAGCCAGCCGGGCGGCCCTGGATGCGGAACTGGCGACGGCGCAACAACTGCTGTCGGCGGAAAGTGCGCCGGTGGCGGTCATTACCAACGCGGCGGTGATTGTTT
>JAAUSV010000079.1 GCA_012032525.1 Leptolyngbyaceae cyanobacterium SL_7_1 | reverse complement strand
GGCCATTTTTCGGCCGACTCGATAGGTCCCATCTCGTCTACAGGCTCGCCGAGGACGTTTCAGAATGCGGCCGAGCGTTCCTTTTCCGACTGGTACTGAGATTGGAGCGCCGGTGTTGATGGCGATCATGCCTCTGGTCAAACCGTCTGTCGAGCCCATGGCGACCGTTCTAACGCGGTATTTTTTTTTTTTTTTTTTTTTGGGGGAAAAAAAAAAAGGGGGGGGCCCCCAACACCCCAGCGATCGCTCTGGGGGGAATCCGTAACCTGCTCCAACTCCACCTGCCCTGCGGTGAATTCTGCACTCGGCGACAGTTCCAACACAATCCGAGTCAGCCCCGGCTCAAATTGGTTCACCCGAATCTGGCGCACCGCTCCGCTGTAGGCTTGCTCAGCCGTCACCGCTCCCAATTCCGTATTGGGCAAATCCACGACGATGCGGGCAGGCTCAGCCAGAATGAAGTAGCGGGGTGTGACGCCATTGGGAACGGTGATTTCCAACTCGGTGGTGGAGGGATTAAATTGCCAAGCAATTAACTCCGCCGCTTGGGCTGGAGCCACCAGCAGTCCTAGGACAAGTCCCGCCATTCCCCGCCAGAATAGACTGTAGACAGACGCGATCGCCAACGGTTTTCCCCAGTGCTTGCCTTGTTGCATCCTCGTCTCACCAATGTGTGGTTTCTGATGGGTTGTTTCTGAAAATTGTATACGCAGTGCCAGCATCTTGCTCGCGCCCTCAACGAGACTGGCGCAACGAGACTGACTCATCGGGTGAAGCGTTGCCCCCTGGGATTGACTTACCGTGGCTTCAGAATCCCTATTGTTGCTGAACGGTGATGCCCATGTTGCCAACCCCCACCTTGCTGGAGCCTGCTGCGACACCCACACCCCCCGTGCGAATCTTGATTGTAGAGGACGATCCGGTGATGCAACTGGGGTTGGAACAATTTCTCATAAGGCAACCTTTGTTTCAGATCGTTGGGCAAGTGGCAGATGGCTACTCTGGGATAGACAAGGCGATCGAGCTAACTCCCGATCTAGTGATTATGGACATTGGCTTGCCACAACTGGATGGCATCGCCGCTACCCAGCAGATCAAAGCCCAGTTGCCAGAGGTGCGTGTGGTGATGTTGACCTCCCACTTTGCCGAAACCGAAATTGTGGCAGCGATGGCGAGTGGAGCTGATGCCTACTGCATCAAGGGGACTCGGCTTGATCGATTGTTGGCGGCGATCGCTTCTGCCCAAGATGGAGCCGTCTACCTCGACCCCCAAATCGCCCGCTGTGTGATCAACCATCTCAAATCTCCCCACTCCCAACCAAATACTGCCCAACTCTCCAAACGCGAACTAGAAGTCCTCAAACTCGTAGTCGAGGGAAAAAGCAACCCAGAAATTGCCGCCACCCTCTACCTCAGCGTCAGCACCGTCAAAGTCCATGTCCGCAGCATCATGGGAAAATTGGCAGTGGACGATCGCGTCCAAGCCGCCGTAGTTGCGTTGCGATCGGGATTAGTTTAGAAAGCTAATGGCTAATCGCTAAAGGCAATGTAAACCAAAACGTTGATCCACTCCCTGGAACACTGTCTATCCCAATGTCGCCGCCGTGGGCAGCGATCGCCTGCTTGCAGACATACAACCCCAGTCCCAACCCCGGCATGTAGCGGGCGCGAGCACCACGGAAATAGAGGTCAAACAACCGCTGACATTGGTGTGGAGGAATGCCAACGCCATTGTCGGTGACAGTGCACTTCATCCACAAAGAGTGGGTAGTGGGTAGTGGTTTCTTCCATTGCCAGCGAAACCAGCGATTGGATGGAGTGGGCACGGAGTGGATCAGGGTTGCCGTTAGAGTCAGGGTGATGTGGTGGGGATTGTGTTTGATGGCATTAGTAATCAGGTTGCAATAGACTCGCCAGAGTTGGTTAGCATCTGCCCAAACTAAGGGCAGATCGGAGGGAATGTGATTGTCTAGAATGATTTGATTTTGCAGCAAGATGGGAGTTAAATCTGCTACGACTGCATCCACGATCGCCCGCAATGATAGGGCGTCACAGTGAAGTTGAATTCCTTGAACTTCGGTGTTGTGGGCTTCGAGGAGGGAGTTGATCAAGGTGAGTTGGCGATCGCTCCCCTGCAACAACCGCTCCAACACCGATCGCTCAATTGTTAAGTCTAAATTGGGGTTGGCTAATAGGGTTTCCAATACGATCGAGGTTCCCATTACAGGCGTTTTGAGATCGTGCGAAACAGAGTGTAAAAAGATGCGCAGTTGTTGTCGTGATTCAAATTCCGATTGCTGCAATCGTTCGTATAAATACACACCCATATCGCAGATCAAACACACTAAAAACAACGTCGTCAAAATTCCCACGGTGTAGATGTTGTAGGTCGATCGTTCACCAATTTGCGTAATTCCTAGCAACGGATAAACAATCGCATAGTAGGCTGTGGGTACTAGTTGGGAGAGCAGGTGGAGTCGCCAACACACCGGAATCAGCACGGCTTGCCCCAAAAACTCCAACGTCCAATCGGGAACATTAGGAAATCGCAGCCACGTTCCCACAATTTGATCGGGCATCGTCAGCGACAATGACAATGCCAAAATAGTGCTTCAGGATGACGCCGTGCCCACTGAGTTCGTTGTATCCAGAGAAATCCCACCAGCAGTAAGGTCAACACCACCATTGAGACAATCGTGGTTTGACGCATCAAATTCCCAACGGCGGCATCTCCATAGATCGTGATCACGTCTGCATTAAATTGACCAGGATTGAAAAATAGTAAATGTAGGGCGATCCCAGCTTGGCTAGAAAACCCAAACAAAATCACCCAAAGAGTCAGGCTGAGGCGATCGTATACAAATTGACGGCGCCACTGTTGATACTCGGCGGACTCAGCTTTGGGCTGAATGCGTTGCCACCAAGCCATCAGTGTTTGCAGGTTAAGACTGGGGATTCGCGTTTCGTGGGTTGTCATTGCATCCTCAAACCAGGTGTCCTCAAAGAAACAGGGAAGCAGAGCACCGTTTTGTGTCTCTGCTCCCTGTCAAGATGGAGCACTCAAGATGTTCGATAATCTATCACCTCCTCTTTCAAGAAACCTCACCTGATTGGTCATTCGCCACTGGGATTTTAGCTTGCGCCAGAGCAACTATCTCTAAGGACAGTAGTTACAATCCTTCATCCCCCATTAGAGTGAAGGTAGGTTTACCGTTGGTCTCGTCCAAACACTCTGTAGTCTCCAACCCGGTTATTGTATGCTTTCAAGTTTTGTACAAACCAGTTCTCGTCAGGGAGAGATCGCCGAAGTTGTGCTGCGCAACGGGTGGGATTACATGCGGCGCTTGTTAGCGGGCAATAAAACCGACTCTCCCCAACTGCCTACCCCCGCCGTCCTGCGTAACATTCTGATCGATCTTGGTCCTGTCTATGTCAAATTAGGTCAGTTGCTCAGCACGCGTCCCGATCTGTTGCCTTCTGACTACATCGAAACGCTAGCGACTCTCCAGAGCGAAGTTCCTCCCTTTGTCTGGGAAGATATCGAAGTGGTGCTGCGTCAGGAAGTGCGCCAACCCCTGGAACAAGCCTTTTCCCACATCGAAACCGAAGCGATCGCCGCAGGCTCGATCGCCCAAACCCACCGCGCCACCCTCGTAGACGGACGGGAGGTTGCCCTCAAAATCCAGCGTCCTGGGATTGAGCAAGTGGTGGAACAAGACATCGCCATCATTCGGGGTCTAGCGGATTTGGCGTCCCGCACTAGCCTGGGACAGGATTATGACTTCAAAGCATTGGCAGAGGAGTTTACCAACGCCCTGCGAGACGAGTTGGATTTTCGCCGCGAGGGAGCCTACACCGACCAACTGCGGCACAATATGTCGCGCAGCAAATGGTTTGACCCCAGCCAGTTGGTCATCCCCACCATCTATTGGGAATTGACCACCGAAAACTTATTGGTAATGGAATGGTTGGAAGGCAAGCCGATCTTAGTCGCCGCCGCCTTGGACGATCAGCGCAATGGCAGCGGCAAGATCGATCGCAACGCTGCCACCACCCTGCTATTTCGTGCCTTTTTTCAGCAGATCTATTTGGATGGGTTTTTCCATGCCGATCCCCACCCTGGCAACCTGTTCTATTTGGCAGACGGGCGAGTCGGCTTGTTGGATTGTGGTATGGTGGGGCGGCTTGACCCCAATACTCAGCAAATTTTGACGGAACTATTGCTGGCGATCGTCGATCTCGACTCCCAACGCTGCACCCAGTTGACGCTGCAACTAGCAGAATCTAGCCCCAACGTAAATTTAATCGGATTAGAGAACGACTTTGAGAAATTGCTGCGCCGCTATTACAACCGCAGCTTATCTGAAATCAACTTCAGCCATGTGTTCTACGAAGTCTTGCAGGTGTCTCGAACCAACAAGTTGCGATTGCCCAACAACTTGGGACTCTACGCCAAGGCAATGGCAAATTTAGAAGGGGCAGCCCGGTCATTCAATCCCGAAATCAACTTGCTCAACGAAGTCAAACCGTTGATGGTGGATCTGTTTCGTCAGCAATTGATTGGCGACCAGCCAATTCCCACCTTGCTGCGAACGGCGTTGGATTTGAAAAGCCTGTCGCTGCGATCGCCCCGACAAGTGGAGCAATTGCTCGATCGCGTCACCAGCGAAACCTTGAAGTGGAATCTCACCCTCAAGGATCTAGATGGCGTGCGTATTACCTTGGATGAATCCGCCAATCGGCTTTCATTTAGCATTTTGGTGGGTGCCTTAATCATGGGAGCGGCAATTATTTCTGTCGGCGCCCCCTCTAGTGAATTGCATTGGCTCAGCAATGGCTTATTTGCCACCGCTAGTTTCCTGGGGTTGTGGTTGATTGTCAGTATCCTGCGATCGGGCAGGTTGCGATAATTCAAAACAAATTCCCCTCACCGATGGGTAAGGGGCTAAAGCGTAGGATGCATTGTATTAGCTCTAGGTTTAAGAAAAGGTTGGGCGATCGCCCAACCCTACACTCTCAACAACAACCGAACCACCCTGCCCTCAGCTAGGAGGGTGGATTGGAGGACATGCCATTCATCTGGGTGTTGATGGCATCTTGCATCACCACCACTTGGTCTAACGGTCCTCCTTCGGCAACCACATACTCCATCTTGACGTTATCCGTCTGGTTGAGGGCTAGAGCCGAAGCGCCCCGCTCTAGATACAACCGACTGAGAGAAACATTCGTCGCCCGTTGCAGGGAGATGCTCTTGATTTCTCCATCAGGGGAGGAAACGTCAGGACGAAGGGTAAATCCGCTCATTTCAATGTCACTTACGCGACCCTGTCCCACCTGCTCAACCGTTGCCGTGGTCACGGTTGCACTTGCCTCGAAGGCGTTGGGTTTGATAACCAGAATGGCTTCACCTTCTTTGGGTTCAAAGTGGGCTCTGAGGATGGTGCGGGCGATGCCTTGTCCTTTGAGCGTAATGTTGCCCCGATTGATTTCCAGTGGTTGGAACAGATCCAGTTCACCGATGGGTAGCTCAATTTCAACCGGGGTGCTAGACGGGAAGCGGTCAATCAACGCTTGCAGAGGAGCCGCATCATCCTTGCCATCGTTGGGTAGAACGTTGTATGCCACGGCTTCGATTTTTTCAATCTCAGGCTGGGCAGAAGCTTGGCGCTGCAACATCAAACCAGCGATGTCCCAGGAGGGGTTGACGGTTCCCGATAACCAAGCCAGGAAGAGGATGAAGCTAAAGATTTGGGCAAACAACAGGAAGCGAGACGTTCCCAGTTTCACTGTCCGCTCCATGCCTTCGCCATCTGACGTCATCACTTGAATGCCTCGGTTGGTCCAGCTTTGCTTGGCGAGGTTCATCTGAGTCCAGATTTTCACCAGGGACGAACTCCACTGGGAGAGGAGCAGCAAGGGGAAGTGGATGGGCTTGAGGTCCGACACTCTATCCCAGAAAATCAGCAGCAGCATGATTGGACGGCTCAGCAAAATCCAACATAGGAGGATGCCAGCCGCTCCCCAGTTGAGCTGGAGCAGGGAGCCGAGCAGCAAGCCTGGAGTGAGCAGGGAAGTCCAGATGCTAATCCGTTGGTCTAGCAGGTTATACCAGATGAACCAACCCAGTTTGTTAGGACCAAGCGACATGGCGCGGGTGCTGTTGCGGAGCATGTTGCCATACCAGCGGCGCATGTTTTGGTAGCTGCGATCGACCACTGAGCCAGAGATGGTTTCGATCGAGTAGACCGTTGCATCGGGAATGTAAAGCATGTCGTAACCGCGCTGGAGTAGCCAAAACCAGGTGCTCTTGTCATCTCCAGAGAGGAACTTGAAGCGTCCCCACAACCAGTCATCAAGTGAGTCTTCCTGGAGCTGCTCGATAAAGGTGGGATGGAAGGCGGTCTCGCAGCGGAAGAGCGAGAACCGTCCGGTGAGACACATCACCTTACGAGAGAGGGAGTCAGAGCACATTTGGTAGTGCCGCTGGGCAAAGCGCAGGTGGAACCACTCCGAGAAGAAGTAGGAACCGTTGACGATGGGCAGTTCATCGGTAGTCAGAGCGCCCATGCGGGGGAACATGCGGAAGAAGGCAAGGGTCTTACGCAGCGTGCCGGGGGTGAGTTCCGAGTCGCCATCCATCAGCGCCACTACGGTGTCAGAGGGCAAACCGAGGGTAGCAAGGTGCCGCAATCCATCTGCCATGGCTTTGCGCTTACCATCCTTCTGAGTCATTTGAATCAGTTGGATGTATTGCATTTCAGGGTCTTCGGCTTTGACAAAGGCAAGGATTTGAGCATTTTCCTCGTCGCTGCTGCTGTTAACGAGGACGGTAACAGGCTGGGCTAGGGTTTTGGCTTCGTTAACGATCGCCCGAAACACGCGCTCTGAAATCCAATCCTTTTCTTTGTAGGTGGGAACCATGAAACACATGTGGGGCAAGCTTTCCACCGGCACCTTGTCTGCCCATTTGCGCCATTTGGGAAACACCCAGTGGGTGTAGATCCAAGAGCGAATGATGCGAATGAAGAACAGCGACCAGCGGAAAGCTCCGATAATCCCAATCCCCACGAAGCCGAACACATTCCAAGAACTATAGTTTTCCTGATGGTTTTGTAATAAATAGAGACCCACGAAACCGAGAACCGGAAGCAAGAGAAAAATCAGTGATTCGAGGCGGGAACTGACGCTTTTCATAGGATTGAGTCTTGGGTAATGGAAGCGATTGATTGAATAAATCCACGTCAAAACCAAAGGTAGGAGAGCACCCTGTGTCGGTGGATTGCAGCAACCTAACGGAAGCTAAACGGCGAGGATGAGGTGGTCGCGAACGTAACGCGTGTTAACTGCCCTACCCCACACAGTTGATAGGATTCGGCTTGTTGGTCGATGGCTGGAATTCTCACAACCACTCGCGCAATCGGTCTAGCATCCAGGTCAGCAGGAATCGCAGGGATAATTGCCTGAGCTTGGTCGCGGGCTAACTCTGCCCGGCTAACTGCCTTGACCAGTTCAACTTCTCCATCCAACGTTTCCGTTTGACCCGCTATTCGTACCCGGACAGGTTTGCTCACATCAATCCGTGTTGCTTCTTCGGCACCCACGATCGTCTCAACCCAAATGTCGCTACAGTCCAACAGGGTGACTAGAGTTTCAGGGCGGCTGACCTGTTCTCCAGCATCAGCAACCGTGTTGTAGATGACGCCAGCAAAGGGAGCTTTGACTTCCGTGTTTAGACCCGTGCTGGGTTGAACCTCTGGTCTAGATGTCTCTTGCTGTTCTTGCCGTTGTGCCCGCTCACGAGCGGTCTCCCGTTCGTTCTCAATCCCTTGAAATTGGCTCAATTGCCGCTGCAAGGTTTGGAGTTTTGCCGAAAGAGTGCTGACTTCCACCCCTTGCTCTTGAATTTGTTTGGTCAAGCTGCGGCGCTGTTCTTGCAATGTCCCACTGCCGCTGATGGGAATCCGGTTTTGGGTGGCTCGTAGCGAAGTCCGGGCAGATGCCAATTCTGCTTCTGCTTCGTCCACCCCTGCCTGTGCTTCGCGCCAATCTGCTCGTAGTTGGTCAATTTGTAGTGCAGAGACTGCCCCTTCTTGATATAGCTGGTTATACCGCTCGTACTCGATCCGAGCCGATTCTTCTTGGGCTCTGGCTCCATCTAATTCAGCTTGGTAGGTGGCAACCTCATCCGAAGCAACCGATACATTCACGGTTTGCAAAGCCCGATCTTGTCCCTCCAGCAGGCGCAATTGCTGTTGCAGGAAACTGCGGGTCTGGTTGGCGGCAGCTAGTTCGGCGGAGGTCGCTTGGATTTGTCCTTGTAATTGGACAATTCGCTCCTGCCCTTGGAACTCTGGTAGGACAATTGGGGAGCGGGAGAAGGAGTCAGACACCGTTTGAACCGCAGTCAAATCAGGGATAATCCGCACCAAAAGTTGCCCCGCTTCAACCGCTACCCCTTGTTTGGGGAAGTAGTCGGCGATTTCGCCATCAACCGGAGCTTTTAGCTCAACCAGGCGCCCGTTAATTACACCACCCCCGACGGTCAGGGTAGTGGCGTTGTAAAAAATGGACGATAGACCGATGCCAACCGCAGCGACTCCAATTGAGAGGAACGCAATGCCTACCGAAAGTCGTCGCCAGAGGGGTTGTCTAAATTCGTTGTCAGCAAAGTCGGCGGCTGGATTGATCGACAGTGCTGTGGATGGATTGCCAGAAGATGAGTTGAGAGTGGTTTTTACCATTAGCTTAATCCAGTAAAGGACATACAAACCTGACCCAAACGGCACGCTTGGGTTTATTCGCTAAATGCACTGAGAGGACTTAGCGTTTACTGTCTATTGGTAGATTGCTGGTGCACTGCTCGATCGGTCGGTTAGAGGGTAGAAGCGTATTGACTGAGATGCAACGTGGGGGACTTAACCTGGAGATGTCGATCGAGTTGAGAGAGCTAGTGCATTTGACTAAGGGCTAAAACAATCATTGTGTTGAGCGACAAAGTTGCTCGTGGGATTACTGATCTCTACAAGAATCCTAACTGAGGCATTTACTGATCCGCCGTATGGAAAGTGTGAACGCTCGCCATTAAACGTTAACTTTGTGTAAAACTTGTCCGGGTTGTTTTTTATACGAATTCTTAGATCGCTTTACGCAAGAGTGTTTCAAGCATTTTGATTGTGGGAAAAAGCCGTCAAATTTCTTCTGATCAAAATAGGTAGCAAATTTTATTCTCTTTTCAATTACAGTACTTAGGCGGATCTGAATACGGGTTGTTGCGGAAATCCGGTGAAAAATAGTAAAGATTCTCTGTGGCGATCGCCCATTTTCCCCAACTTTGTATCAATTTCTAGTGAAGCCTTAAAAAGACAAAAATATCGTGATTCCCCACAGGCGAAGTCATTCTCTGGTATGTTGACTGAGTTCTCACAGTTGTTCATCTCTTTCCCAACGCTATGACTGTAATCGGCATCATCATGGGCAGCGATTCCGATCTGCCAACGATGCAAGGGGCGATCGCCATTTGTGAACAATTCCAAGTAGCGTGTGAAGTGGCGATCGTCTCTGCCCATCGCACCCCGATCGGATGGTGGAGTATGCCAAACACGCCCACGAACGGGGATTAAAAGTGATCATTGCGGGGGCGGGTGGGGCAGCGCATTTGCCAGGAATGGTGGCAGCTCTGACTCCCCTGCCTGTGATCGGCGTTCCGGTTCCCAGTCGGCAGTTGCAAGGCATCGATTCCCTCTACTCGATCGTGCAGATGCCCGCTGGGATTCCGGTGGCAACTGTGGCGATCGGCAATGCCCACAATGCTGGATTGCTGGCAATTCAGATGCTGGCGAGTCACGATGCTGGGTTATTGGAGCGGGTGCAGCAGTATCGTCAGCAGTTAACGGAGATGGTGTTGGAGAAGCAGACGACGTTGGAGGCGATCGGGCATCGGGCGTATTTGGAACGGATGAGGGGTGACGGGTGATTGGGCAGCGTAGTGGTGTGGTTAAGGGGAGGAAAGGTCTGCTAATACTTGGGCGATCGCGGTTTTAATCACAGGTAAATCAGTCAACACCGTTTCAAACACTTTGCTCAAATCTGCACCAGTGTAGTCATGAATCAACTTATCGCGCATTCCCGCCATCAGTCGCCAAGGAACCGTGGGGTAGCGATCGCGAATCTCTGGAGGAATGTTTTTAGTGGCTTCGCCGACAATCTCTAGGGCACGAACAACAGCATAGTTCGTTCGTTTATCTTGCTCGAAGGTGGCAAAATCCATTTCAATCACAAATTGCATGGCATCGTCGGCGTAGTTGACAATGTCCTGAAGATAGTCCTGAGTGCTGCGAGGTTTGCTCATAGGGGCACAACTTCTTGAAGAATACGTTTGCCAATAGTAGGCTTGAGCACCTTCTTCTCGACTAAATCGACTCTAATTTGAAGGCGATCGCTGAGTTCATACTCCAACGCGATAAATTGCAGCAGGGTCAAGGGGCGATGGTCAAATTCCACTAGCAAATCCAGATCACTATCAGGAGTTTGTTCGCCCCGCACATAGGAACCAAACACTCCCAGCGAAAGCACTCCATAGCGATCGCGCAGCTCTGGCAACACGCTTTTCAAGGTTTGAGTAATTGCCTCTAGAGAGGCTAGGGGTTGGGGGTGAGTCATTCAGCCATCTCTCCTCTGAGTGTGCTCGATCATCTTATCTTGAAGATAATCATAAAGAACCGCAACGATCCATCCTTTGCGCTCCAAAAACGGTAACAAATCCGGCACGAATCAATAATTCTTTGTCTGCCCCAATACTCTCTTCACACCTTTTCCCAACACAGTCAGCCCGATCTTTTGCTAAATTGGCAGGGCACAACTGCCTGTTCAAAGGAACCCTGGTTATGGCTTTGAAGCGAAAATCTCTGTTGTTTGGGGCGTTGGGTGCGATCGCCGGAATTGGTTTGGGTGGTGCAGTGGCGGCGGTGTGGCTCAGCCAACAGCGCTCGATGCAAGCGGGTGCGCCCTTTGGCGCTGATCTGATTCCCCAGTCGGCGTTGGCAACGATCACCCTCACCACAGACGAGGAGCAATGGCAGGCGTTGCAACGGTTTGGCACAGCGGAAACCCGGGCGATCGCCACCAAAACCTTAACCCAATGGCGCGATCAATTCCTCACTGTCAACGGATTGAATTATCAGCAAGACATCCAACCCTGGATTGGGGAAACCGTGACAGTGGCAATGGTGTCGATCGTGCCGATCGGGCAGGGGAAACGCCAACGGAATCGCTGCCGCTGGGAGTGGAGCAGCAGAGTATGGTGGCGTTGTTGCCGATCGCCGATGCCGCCACCGCCCAAACCAGTCTTGTCCCTGCCAATGCCACGGCTCAACCCACCTATCGGGACTACAAGGGCGTTCAGATTGGAACAATCCAGTCGGAACAAGCCACGTCTGCCTTTGCTGTATTGGGTCGGACGATCGCCGTGTCGCAGGATGAACGGGCGATCGAGCAGGTGATCGATACCTATAAAGGGGCGGATTCTGTGGCAGATACCCAGGGCTATCTACGTGCCTTTGAACGCATTGGCACAGCCAATCCCTTGGCACAGATCTATATCAATTCTCCAAAAGCTAAGGAGTGGATGCTGGCTCGTTCTAGCCAAGGAACACTTTCGGCGTGGCTGATGCCGTTGCAACACAACCAGGGGATGGCAGCAACGATCGCCCTTGCCTCCAATGGCTTACGCATCCAGGGGATGAATTGGCTGACCTCAGACAGCGAGATTCGCTACCAAACGCCCGATGCGCCCGATCGAATTGCCAATGTCTTGCCCGCTGATACGTTACTGATGGTATCGGGCAGCCATCTGCAACAGTTTTGGCAACGCTACACGCAGCAATCCGTCGCAGCCCGGAGGCGCTAGCCAATCCCAACACGTTCAAGGAAGCGATTTACAACACGACGGAGTTGGATATTGATCAAGACTTAACCCCCTGGATGCAAGGGGAATTTTCCGTTGCCGTGTTGCCAACGACGAAGGCGGCGAATAATGCGCCCGGTGTGGGGGTGGCGTTGCTGACCGAGGTGAGCGATCGCGCTGCCGCCGATGCCACCTTTGCCAAATTGGATAAGGTCATGGGCGATCGCTACAAGTTTCAAGTCACCCAGGCACAACTGAATGGTGCCCCCTCGGTCAACTGGGTGTCTAAGTTTGGCTCGGTTAGTGCCTCACGGGGTTGGCTGGATGGGAATCTGATGTTTTTGGTATTAGATTCCTCCTTAACCCAATCACTGACCCCCACCCCCAGCACCACGTTGGCAGACAACGATCTGTTTCAACAAGCCACTGCTTCTAATTTGGAGACTAAAGAGGGACACTTCTTTGTCAACCTCGATCGCCTACTCAGCAGCAACGTCCCCCTACCCGCACTGCCACCCAATCTGGATGCGGTGCTAAAGGCAACACGGGCGATCGGGGTGACAACTGCCATTCAGAGCGATCGCAGCACCCGTTACGACATGTCTGTGTTGCTGCGACAGGAAGGGGGAAGTACCACGCCGACGCCGTTGCCTGAGGGTGTGCAATGAAGTCGTTTCAGTTGCGAGGATTATTTGGGGTGCTTCTCTGCCTAGTCATTGGGCTAACAGGATGTCAACCCGTGAAGGCAACGACGGATGGTGCCATCCACCTCACCCTCTGGCATGGAGTGAATCCGCCGCCCAATCGGGAAGTACTTCAGCAGTTGGTCGATCGCTTCAATCAAACCCACCCCACCATTCAGGTAGACCCGCTCTATATTGGACAGCCTGACCAACAAATGCCGAAGATTTTGGCGGCGATCGTCGGCAATGCTACTCCGAATCTCCTGTGGTTCTCCCCGGTGATCACGGGGCAACTGGTGGAATTAGAGGCGATTCGTCCTCTGGAGGACTGGCTCTACACCACCCCCTGGTTTAACGATCTTGACCCGGTGCTACTGGAATCGATGCAGTTAGAAAACCATCTCTGGTCAATTCCCTTTGGCACCAATAATGTTGGGATTTTCTACCGTCCCAGTTTGTTTGCAGCGGCAGGGGTCACAACTTTACCGGCAACTTGGGAGGAATTACGGCAGACGGCTCAGCAGTTGACAGGCGTTTACAACGGCAACCCGCAGTACGGCATGATGTTGCCTTTGGGAAAAGGGGAATGGACGGTTTTTACCTGGCTTCCCTTTTTGTGGAGTGGGGGCGGGGAACTTCAACCCAATGCGACTGGTGCAGTAGATTTGGTAAATCCAGGGCGATCGCTGCTCTCAGCCTCTGGCGCACGCTCCTAGACGACGGTTCCGCCCTGCTTTCCCAACCAGAGCGGGGGTACGAATTGGATGATTTCCTAGCCGGACGGGTCGCCATGCAACTCACCGGACCGTGGACACTGCGCCAATTAAACGCCACCAAGGTTGATTTTGCCGTCATGCAAATTCCCAGCGGCGTCCACCCTGCAACGAGTGTGGGTGGGGAAAATCTATTCCTGCTGAAGGCATCCCCTGCGGAGGAACAGGCGGCGATCGAGTTTATCACCTATGTCCTCAGCGAGGACTTTCAAACCGAATGGGCGATCGGCACAGGATATTTGCCGGTAAATTTGCGATCGCGCCAGAGCGATCGCTACCAAACCTACGTGGCGCACAATCCCGCTGTCAAGGTGTTTCTGCAACAGGCAGACAAGGGGCGATCGCGCCCGATCGGGGTGGGCTACAACCGGATTTCAGAGAGCTTGGGGCAGGCGATCGAAGCAGTGTTGCTTAACAAGCGCAGTCCCCAAGCGGCGTTGCAAATGGCTCAAGATCGATTGGAGTTGGCGATTAGCCGATAGCGATTAGCAATTAGAGCGGTGTGCCTATTGATGGCTGAAATGCCCACCCCACAAAGCATTAGAGGAATGCGCACACCGCAGGTGATTGGTTAGCTACTAACCAATCACCATCACTTGCCTCCTTTGCCTCCTTTTTTGGACTCTTTAGATGTTAAGTATTCAAGGAATGCCTTATGAAGCTTTTCATCTGGATCTGGGTCGGGTGTTTTAGTCTCTTCTTCAGAGAAGGCAGCTTTTGTCCAGGCAGCGCCGATTGCTAAACAGGCAAGAATAATTCCTTCCATAACGATAAGATGCTCCTTAATTCACAAGAGAAACAGGTTTGAAACCAAGACAACGATCGCTGCCTTGATAGTGACGACGATCCGAACTGAGCACCCTGTGGAATTTGAAATATGAATGCGTAAGCCGTTTAACTGTAAAAACAACAAACTGAGCTAGTAGCGAGCGCTATCAGCTATAGCCGTCGGTTGAGGGAACATAGCTTTACACTTACTTTATCCAGCGGTTCTTATTCTGTCGATACAGAATAGTTCAGTAAAGTTCCAGAAAGGTCAGTGTGTTCCTACCCCGAATACTCCGCTGCCACCTCTGGAGTAATGTGAAACTCCTGCAACCCCGTACTGGAACACAACCCCAAAAATCAATCACCTGATGCATCAGATTGGGCTTCGTAACAACCAGAATTGTCGATCCCGCCTCCAACACCGTGCTGCCATTGGGAATGATCAAATCCATATGGGGGTGGGGTTGGTAGCCGATCAACAACGTTCCATCCGGGAAGCGCGGATCTTGGGCAATTTGTGCCACGGTACGTCCGGTGACGTAGCAATCTGCCGGAACAGGTAACTTTAGCACCTCCACCTGCCCTTGTTCAAAGTGCATCATCGACTCCACTTGGGGATATTCGATCGCATGTGCCATCGTCGTTACCGCCAAATCAGTCGTGTTGATAATATGATTGGCTCCAGCAATGCGATAGGGTTCGGCAAAGTCGCGATCGTTCATCCGCACCACAATATGGGGAACGCCATAATGCCGCGATAACGTCACCAGCGCCAAATTCAACGCATCACTACTCAAGGTAGCTACCAGCGAATCTGCCTTGCGAATTCCCGCCTCTAGCAACACTGAGGTACTGACAGCGCTGCCTTCAAACGCCATCACACCAATTTTTTCGCGGGCATACTGACAGGCATTGGAATCGGCATCCACCACTGCCACCGTATGCCCCATTTCCAATAGCTTCTGGGCTAACCGCAGCCCCATCATACCCGCTCCACCGATTAAGACATACATGGGAGTTTGGACGAAACAACAATTGAGTCAGGGCAACGTTGTTTGTATTCTATAGGGGAAGTGAGGGAAAGCGTATGGCAGACACAGCGATCCACAGCAATTGGGTGACGGTTTACAACGAGCTACCGATCGACGCTTATTTAGCTGAACCAACCGAGACAGGCTCGTTCCCAGCGATCGTCGTCATCCAGGAAATCTTTGGAGTCAACCAGCACATTCGATCGGTGACAGAGCGAATAGCCCAATTGGGTTATGTGGCGATCGCCCCCGCCATCTACCAACGCCTTGCCCCGGCTTTGAGGCAGGTTATAGCCCAGAGGAGATCAAACTGGGACGCCAGTACAAGGAACAAACCAACGCAGCGGAATTGCTGGGGGATATTCAAGCAGCGATCGACTTTCTCAAAACCCGACCCAATGTTAATCCAGAGGCGATCGGCTGCATCGGCTTTTGCTTTGGTGGACACGTCGCCTATCTTGCTGCCACGTTGCCCGACATCAAAGCCACTGCCTGCTTCTATGGAGCTGGATTGCCAAGCTGGACTCCCGGCGGGGAGAACCGTACCCTCAGCCGCACTCCTCAAATTGCAGGCACACTCTACGCCTTCTTTGGCAATGAGGAT
>JAAUSV010000078.1 GCA_012032525.1 Leptolyngbyaceae cyanobacterium SL_7_1 | reverse complement strand
TTTTCTTGCCATGTGTTCTCCCGCGACTCAACGCTGACTAGTGGAAACCCGATGTCCAACCGTGCCGAGAAATTATCGCCGCTTTGCCAGACTACCCCCACTCCCGTCCCCACCAGATGGCGGGGATCGGGGTCGGGCGTGTCAATATTCCAAGCCGTCCCCGCATCAAAAAATGGAGCAACCTGGAGGAGCGCGTCCCATTCCGGAATCCGCAGCACGGGCACCCGCAACTCCGCCGAAAATAACGCCCCATTGTCGGTCAGCAAGGCATCCTGCCGATAGCCCCGCACACTCTGTTGCCCCCCCAAGCCAAACTGCTCTAATGGCAACAACCCTTCGGGAGCCAACTGCACATCTCCCCGCACCAGTAGGAGAAAATCAGGAGCCAATAGCCGCACCCACTGCCCCTGCCCCGCCATGCCAAAAACTGACTATCGGGTGCGCCTTCGTTCATCGTAGCGCCAAACAGATTGACGCCCACACTCAATTGCGATCGCGCTGCCAACACGTGCCGACTACTGCGCTCCGTCCATTCTTGATAAAACCGAAACGCTGAAACCCGAGTGCGCCCCTCCTGATCTGCTCCAGGAGATAGGGGAAAGGGTCCAATGTCATCAATCCCCAATTCCGTCTGGCTTTGTTGATGGGTGAAGTTCAATCCCAAGGCAAACTCGTTTGTGGGAGTGCGGTGTAGCGGCTGGCGATAGCCCAGTTCAAAGTAGCGAGACGTGGATTGGATCTGCAACTCATCAAAGGGTTCCTCGATTACCTCGCTCTCAGTCGTGCCAACGCTCAATTGAAGTGTTCCATCGCGGGGGTTGATTGGAATTCTGTAGCTGGCATCTATTCCATTGCTACCCTCGGTGTTGGTGTAGCCCACACTCAAGCTGTCGCCAAACCCCAATAAATTTGCCTGGCTGACGGTGATCTGTCGTCGGAAACTCCCGACACTGGGCGATCGCCCGTTATCGATGGATGGCGTCACACTAAAACTATCCGCCTCGTCTACCTCAACTTGCAACAGGCTGGTTCCCGGACGCACCCCCGCCTGCAAGTCCGCAGAGATGCGTTCGATCAGCGGATCGAGTTGTAGCAGTTGCAATCCTTCCAGCAATTCTGGAACATTTAGGGGGGTCTCGCCTGCCAGTTCCAGGCGATCGCGGATGTAGCGGGAGCGCAGGCGGCGGTTTCCGGTGACATTCACCGCTTCCAAACTCCCTTCCACTACTTGAATGACCACCACATTGTCTTCCAAAGTTTGCGGAGGAATGAAGGCACCGGATGTAATGTAGCCCTGATCAACGTAGAGTTGGGTGACTGCCGATCGCGCTTGCAATAATTCGGCAAAGGAAATCGTCCCTGTAAATGGATCGGTAACGGCTGCCAACTCCTCTGGACTAAACACCGTGCTGCCCACCACGTCATAGCGCTCTACGATGATTGCCGCCGTAGGCAAATCGGGGACAGTTCCCTCTGGAGGGGTGGGGGGAGGAGGCAATAGTTCGGTGGGCGGTGGCAGAAATAGGGGAGTCTTCGGGCAGGGGTTCGGGGGGGCGCGGTTCGATAATCCTCGGTTCTATGGGGGTGGGAATGTCTCTGGGAACATCGATCTGCTGAGCAATGAGCGGTTGTGTTGGTTGCTCTAATGCCGCTTCAACGGGTTGGGTGGATTGGCTAGGGGCTAGCTTGATCGGATCGATCGCCCCTGCTTTGGCAGCCGCCAAGGAACTTGGGCAGCCAAGGGTGAACAGAGCAACCAGGTAAATTAGGGCTGATGGTGACAACCAGGAACGGAGGACGTTAAAAACCATTACAGGCAATAGGGTAGGATGCGGCATGTTGGGGGGAAACAACCGACGGATGAGCAATTAAACCAATGTCACCCTGAGCATGAACTATCTAGCACTGGCATTCCAGTCCAGTCTGAATCCATTTCTCCTTCCCTGATTTCCGCACGGGTGATCCATTCCGTCAATACCTCCTGCGGATTTCGCATGTCTTCCGGATGGGATCGCACGCTTCCCCAACTCGGCACCACCCACGTTCCAAAATTATTTGTGGCATCCCTATTGCAGAATGGTTTTTGAGGCAATTCGGGTCTTTTTGCGATCGGCTTCCGATAGGGGTTCCCCCGCCTGCAAGCGAGTGGCATTTTCTTGCAACACGGTTGCCGCATTTTGGTCGCCCATTTGCAGGGCAGTTTTGGCGGCGGATTGCAACATGGTGGCAGCTCCAGCCCGATCGCCCTGTTGCAGCTTGGTTTCTGCAATTTGGGTCTGCCGATACTTTGCCAGTGCCAGCACGTGTTGTTGCACCTTGGGGTTAGCGTCGCTGAGGAATTGGCTGAGCACGGTGCTCTCAACCACAATTGGATTGGAGAGCAACCCTTCCTGGTTCAACGCTGGGTTGTCATAGCGCACCCGCAACTGGGCAATCGGTTGGCGACCTTCAGGCAATTGTCCGGCATAGAGATTGACCAATACAATTCGCGGCGTATCGGTCATTAGATCGCCCAAGCGCACGGCATAGGCGTTGCCCTCCTGATTTGCCATCAGCTCGATCGTCTCTGGCACGACTTGGGCGATCGGCTTCAACTCTGCCAACCGCACCCCCGGCGCTAGGGTGAACAACAAATGGGCATTGGTTAGCCCCACCGATTGAATGCGAGTGAACAAGCGGTTGAACTCGCTGGCGGCTTCCTCTGGTCGTTGAATGTAGGACAGGGTGCCCCCCCCCGCATCGGCGATCGTCTCTAGAATGTCCTGATTCCAATGATCGCCAAACCCCAGGGTACTCAAGGTCATGTTGTAGTGGGTGGCAAGTTCTGCCAATTTGAGGCAGCGATCGTTGTCGCCGTGCTCGTTTTCACCATCGGTGAGCAGAAATGCCTGGGAGATCGTCTCCTGCTTGCCCTTTGCCAATTCCTCAATTCCCAAGCGCATGCCCTCGTCGATCGCCGTGCCGCCACTTGCCCGGAGGCGATTGATCTCGACCTTGATGCCCGCCGGATTTTCGATCACCTGGTTGGGCACCAACACCTTGGCTTTGTGATCGAAGATGACGATGGCAATCCGATCGCCCGGTGACAAGCTATCCACAATACGCTGGGTTGCCTGTTTCACCGTTTCCAGCGGACGCCCGTTCATCGAACCGCTGTGGTCGAGAATCAGACACAAATTGAGGGGAGCCGTTCGTCCCGTTGTCTCAGCGATCGCCGAAATTGAAACTGCCATTTGTCGCTGGCTATTTGCCTGATTTGCATCCAAATTGGCATCACTGAGAGCAGCCTGTAACCCAACGTTCATGACACGACACTCCTGATAGGTCCTAAATCTTTAAACATCCGCGATTTGATTTTCTCCAGATTAACCTGACTTGAAATGAATGGAATCTTCCCTGGTTTCTCTCCTCTCTTCACCTTGTTGTTCGGAAACCCGCATTTTCCCAAACTCCAACCGCGCTCAGATACCCATCGGTTCACGTTAGTATGTTAGAAATGCTGCCAACCGTCATTGGCACCTCCACAGGCAAGGACATATGAGTTCACCCATCCAAGCTGTTCAAGCTCCCTACTATGGCGATGCCTACTATCGCACCCCGCCCCCTGACCTGCCCTCCCTGCTATTGAAGGAGCGGATTGTCTATCTTGGTATGCCGCTGTTTTCGTCAGACGATATCAAGCGTCAAGTGGGAATTGATGTCACCGAATTAATTGTGGCTCAGTTGCTCTATCTCCAATTTGACGACCCTGACAAACCCATCTATTTCTATATCAACTCCACTGGAACATCTTGGTACGATGGCGATGCGATCGGCTATGAAACCGAAGCCTTTGCCATCTGCGACACGATTAACTTTATCAAACCTCCGGTTCACACCATTTGTATTGGTCAGGCAATGGGTACGGCGGCAATGATCCTCTCGGCTGGCAGCAAAGGCTGTCGTGCTAGCTTGCCCACGCCACGATCGTGCTCAACCAACCCCGCACGGGTGCCCAGGGTCAAGCCACTGACATCCAGATTCGGGCAAAAGAAGTATTGGCAAACAAAACCGCCACGCTCGACATTCTTTCGCGCAACACGGGACAACCCCCCGAAAAAATTGCTGGAGACACCGATCGCATGCTTTACATGACTCCCCACGAAGCCAAAGAGTATGGGCTGATCGATCGAGTCCTAGAAAGCATGAAAGACGTGCCCAAAGCATTGCCAGCTATGGCATAGAGCGGTTGGCTATTGGCTCAATTCCTCCCCTCCATCCTCATCCTTCACCCCTCCCCCTTATTACTATGCCTATTGGTATTCCGAGCGTTCCGTACCGCCTTCCTGGTAGCTCCTATGAGCGGTGGATTGATATCTACACTCGCCTTAATCAGGAACGGATTATCTTTTTAGGTCAAGAAGTGACCGATTCGCTGGCAAATTCCATCATCGCGGCAATGTTGTATCTGGACTCCGATGACCAGACCAAGCCGATCTACATGTACATCAACTCGCCCGGTGGCTCCGTCACGGCGGGAATGGCGATCTACGACACGATGCAGCACATCAAAGCCGAGGTTTGCACGATCTGTGTGGGCTTGGCTGCCTCCATGGGAGCCTTCCTCCTGACCGCAGGTGCCAAGGGCAAGCGCCTAGCCCTACCCCACTCCCGTATCATGATCCACCAACCCCTGGGGGGAACGGGACGCCGCCAAGCAACCGACATCGAAATCGAAGCGAGACAAATCCTGCGGGTGCGTAAAGAGCTTAACGAACTGATGGCGGGCCACACGGGCAAAACCATTGAACAAATTGAGCGAGACACCGATCGCGATTACTTCATGTCGGCTGAGGAAGCACGGGAGTATGGATTGATCGATCGCGTGGTTGAGCAAACGCCCTAGTCGGGGCATGGCAATGCCGTGTCCTTCTGAGAAATTTTGGTTCGTGGTAGGGGCATTGCCATGCCCCGACGCTGTTCAATTTAGTGTGGGAATGGCAGAATTTTGAAGATAATTCTGCCATTTTTTACGGCAATGAACCTTGCAGATTGCTATCGATTGTTGGGACTGAGAACTGGAGCATCCTATGAAGAAATCAAAGCGTCCTATCGACGATTGGCACGCGAATATCATCCGGATGTAAATCCCAGTAATCAGCAGCAAGCTAAGGAAAAGTTTATTCAAATTACCGACGCTTATCGGAAGCTGATTGCTTCGATGCAATCTAGTGGCACCACTTCAACGCCTGCTTCCCCTACCCGTCCTCCTGCCCCTGCTCCCGCCTCCAAACCTGATGGTCAAAGTCACGCCGCAAGCCTGCCACGCCGCCGCCCGATATCACCCAAACCGATCGCCAACTCAAGCAAAACGCCTACGAACAGTTGCAGCAGTTGTTAAAAGATCAGCGCTTCCCCAGGGCGATCGCCTTGGTCGAAGGACTCGCCCAACGCCTCCCCAATGATGTGGAAGTTCGGCAATGGCAAGCGATTACTTACCAACGTTGGGGACGCCAACTGGTGGCAGAAAATCAAATTGACAAAGCTCGGATCTACTTAAAAAAAGCCCTCCGTACCGATCCCCACAACAAATCGCTGTGGTACGAGGTGGAGCGCGATTTTCGTCGGATTGAGCAAAATCACCTATTGTAGCGATCGCCCGCCTAGATATTGCGCAAGGCTCCAGTGGCGATCGCCAACAGAATGGCGATGCCAAACCCCAACCGATACCAGACAAAGATCCAAGTGTTGTGGGTTTGCAAATAGCGTAGGAGCCAAGCAATGGCGATGTAGGACGATACTAGCGCCGCAATCACGCCTGCGACGATCGGCAGGACGCCATTGCCTCCTAACCCATTTTCCAAGAGATTGGAGAGCTCTACCAGTCCCGCGATCGTAATCGCCGGGATGCCCAACAGAAAAGAAAATCGCGCCGCCGCCGCTCGTTCTAACCCCATAAACAGTCCGGCAGTCAAAGTAGAACCGGAGCGAGACACACCGGGAATCAGGGCGAGCGCTTGGGCACAGCCCATCAGAATGCCATCCTTGGTGGTGAGATGGTCAAATTTGCGATCGCGCTTGCCCACAGACTCTGCCAGTGCCAATAGCAGGGACATGCCAATCGAGGCGCCAGCGATCGCTGCCATACTACGCAAGGGCGATCGATCAAAATCGGGAATCAGCAGCTTGATTAAAACGCCACAGATCAAAATTGGGATGGTTCCCAGGATAATCCCCAAGCCAATCCGAAAGTCGGTTGATTTGTAGTCGCGCTCAAGCAGGGCGCGCACCATCCCCGTTGTCACCTGCACCAGATCGCTCCAGAAATATCCGATGATGGCGGCGATGCTGCCTAACTGGATCACCGCAGTAAACGAGACTCCCGGATCGCCCCAGCCCAGGGCAACGGGCACGGCTTTAAGGTGGGCAGTACTACTGATGGGCAAAAATTCGGTGAGTCCCTGCACAATGCCCAAAACGATCGCCTGAATCAGACCCACACTGGTGCGGGGTAACTCAACATCGGGTTGGGCAGTGGTCAATAGCACAGGAATTTGAGATGGGTTGAGCCAATGCTCGATCGCTAGGGAGCCTAAGCTAGCCCCTGTACTCATTTCAGCCCAAACCATAGTCAACTCCTGTAATTGTGAACGGCACGTATGCTTGAGCTATAGCCTATTCGCTCCCAGCAACTCCGACAAGGCGATCGCCAACTGCTTGATCAAAGCTTTACACAGCATTCATGTAAATTAGCAGGTGGCGTTTCCCAGGTGTGATAGGCAGACAATTGTGAGGGAGACTACGGGCTTTCGACAACCGATGGTTTTCCAAGCCATCCGGAGCTGCGGTAGACTCAAGATTAAAATAGCCCTTCATACCGAATTCAAATTCAACTCTTTCGCTAGACAGATGTTGAGGTTGGGAAGGTTTGCTATCTCTAAAGATAGATTTACAAAAAATTAATAATTTCTTCATCCACGACCTGTTTCCCTGGAGAGCGATATGTGGCATCTTTCTTCGTCTTCTCAGCTTCGCTCGCTCTGTGGTCGTTTGCCTGGAACACTAATTTCCATTGCCTTGCTATTAGCCTCTGGCTGCAACTCCCTGCCCAAAGCCGATGCCCAATCTGAATCGGCTGAGGAGCGTGGAACAGAGGCGATCGCCGTCGAAACCGCCCTTGCCAAAACCCAGCCCCTCGATCAGCCAGTGGAGTATACAGGCACAACCGAGCCAGCCCAACTGATTTCGGTGCGATCGCAGGTGGAAGGGCAACTTGTGGATGTGACAGTGGATGTGGGCGATCGGGTGCGTCCTGGTCAAGTATTAGCCCAACAGGATACTGGCTTGCTCAATGCTGTGGTGGCGGCTGAGGGAGCTGAGGTGGCAGCGCGGCAGTCAGAGGTTGCCAGCCTACAGGCAGAAGTGGGGGATGCCAGAGCCCAGGTGGAGCAGGCGCGGTTGGAGTTGCAACAGGCGCAGGCGGATCTCGATCGATTTAGTTATCTCTTCCAGCAAGGCGCAACAACAGAACAACAGGTGGAACAATATCGTCTTGCGGTCAACACCGCCGCCCAAGCGGTGAGAGCCGCCCAAGAACAAGTTGCCACTCGCCAGCAAGCTGTGCAAGCGGCTCGGCGTCGCGTGGAAGCCCAACAGGCGACGGTGGCAGAAGCACAGGAACGCCAGTCCTACTCCGTGCTGACGGCTCCTGTAGATGGGTTGGTGGTGGAGCGTGTCACTGAGCCGGGCAATTTGGCACAACCCGGCGATGAGATCCTCAAAATCGGCAACTTTAGTGAAGTCAAAATAGTCGTCCAAGTTGCGGACGTGGGATTAGCCAGTGTGCGCCTAGGACAATCGGCAGACGTTCGCTTAGATGCCTTTCCCGATCGCGCCCTCACCGGACGCATCACCCGCATTTCCCCCGCCGCCGATCCGGTGGCTCGGCTAATTCCAATCGAAGTCACGATTCCTAACCCCAGTGGACAAATTGGCAGCGGCTTATTGGCACGAGTTAGTTTTCTCTCCCCAGCCCGCGAACAGGTCGTCGTTCCTGAAACCGCCATCCAAACAGAAGCAGAGCAACCTGCTAGCCGCAATTCCCCCACCAGTAGCCCTGCCAATTCCCCAACTCCTGCGGAAGACGGCACTCTATTTGTGATTGAAGGCTCCGGTGACTCTACCATTGCCCGTGCCCGCACGGTTCAGTTGGGCGATCGCATCGACGGACAAGTCGAAATCCTCAGCGGGCTGCAACCGGGCGAACAATACGTGGTTCGCAGTGCCGATGATTTAGCCGAAGGCGATCCAGTCCGGCTCAGTTTTACATCAGAAACAGCGGAGTAATGGCTGTTTAGCGATTAGCGATTAGCCAACAGCCAATAGCTCATATTCATCCTTCATCCTTCATCCCTCCTGCTTTCCATGTCCTCCTTTAGCCTTAGTACACTTGCCATTCGTCGCCACATCGGAACGTTGATGCTGACCTTAGCGGTGGCGGTGATCGGTGTGTTTTTCTTTTCAGTGCTTCAAGTGGATCTGTTACCATCGATCACCTATCCACGGGTGGGGGTGCGGTTGGATGTGCCGGGGGTGTCGCCAGAGGTGGCGATCGACGAGGTCACCCGACCCCTAGAGGAGGCACTATCTGCCACCGAAGGAGTGGTGCAGGTCTACTCCCAAACCCGCGAGGGGCAGGTGAGCTTGGATTTGTACTTTCAACCGGGGGGCGATATTGATCAGGCGCTCAATGAGGCGACAGCAGCATTCAACCGATCGCGTGGACGCTTGCCCGACACGATTGAAGAACCTCGTCTCTTTAAGGTCGATCCCTCCCAACTGCCCGTGTATGAATTGGCGCTGACTTCGCCCTCGTTGTCGCTGACGGAGTTGCGGGTGTTTGCCGACGAAGAACTGTCGCGAGAATTGGGTGTTGTTGCGGGGGTGGCGTCGGTGGACGTGTCGGGGGGGGTGCCGGAGGAAGTGCGGGTGACTGTGGATCTGGCTCGACTGCAAGCGGTGGGAGTGGGGTTGACCGATGTTTTAGAGCGGTTGGAGCAGAGCAATCAAGACGTGTCGGGGGGGCGAATTTTGGGCGATCGCTCGGAGCCGCTCACCCGGGCGGTGGGTCGGTTTGGCGAGGCAGAGGAAATTCGTAATTTGTCGTTTTTAGTTGGCGGACAAACTGCCGAATCTGGGTCTCAGCGAGTGTATTTGAGGGACTTTGCTGAGGTCACTGATGGCGAGCAGGAACAGCGAGTTTTTGTCTCCCTCAATGGCGAACCGGCGGTCAAAGTGAGCATTCAAAAACAACCCGATGCCAATACAATCGCCGTGGTAGACGCGGTGAAACAGCAACTGGAAGCGTTGAAGCAATCGGGACTGGTTCCCAGCGACCTCACCCTGTTGCCCACCCTAGACGAGTCAGTGTTTATTCGCAATGCCATTTCTAATGTCACCACATCGGGATTGATTGGTGCAGGGTTAGCGGCGATCGCCGTTTTGCTGTTTCTTGGCTCGCTGCGTCAAACCCTAATTATTGTGCTGTCAATTCCCCTGGCAACCTTGGCGGCGATTATTCTGATGCAGCTATTTGGGCTGTCGCTAAACGTCTTTAGTCTAGGAGGCTTGGCGCTAGGCGTGGGGATTGTGGTAGACAACTCGATTGTCATGTTGGAGACGATCGCCGAGGGCGCAGGCATGACCCCAGGCAACACGTCCACTCGATTGCGGCCTCAGCAAGTTGTGGAGCGATCGATTCAAAGTAGCCAAACCGTGGAGTCGGCGTTGGTAGCTTCGACCAGCACCAATTTGGTGGCGGTGTTGCCGTTTTTGCTGATTGGTGGGTTTATTGCTCTGCTGTTTAATGAGTTGATCTTGACCATTAGCTTTGCAGTAGCGGCGTCGATTTTGGTTGCCATCACGGTCGTGCCCATGTTGGCATCGCGCTTGCTGGGGATTTCTCGCTCTAGTGGAGTGGGCAATTTGTGGGTGCTGCGGGAATTTAATCAACGGTTTGAGGCGGCTACGCGGAGGTATCGATCGCTGCTAGATCAAGTCCTACGACGCCGAGTTTGGATCATTCTGTTGGCGTTTGTGTTGCTCGGTGGCAGCAGTTGGTGGATGGTGGGTCAGATTCCTCAAGAGATTCTCCCCCGGATCAACACAGGACAGGCGAGTCTGCGGGCACAGTTTCCCGCCGGGACGACGCTGGAGACAAACCGCAAGGTGATGACCAAAGCAGATGAGATGCTGATGGCACAACCGGAGGTGGAGTATGTCTTCTCCACAGCGGGCGGAGCCCTGTTTGCCAGCAACGTCAATGAAAATCCGCTGCGGGGAACCAGCACCATTACCCTGAAACCGGGTACGGATGTGGAGGCGTTTACTGAGCGGATGACGCGGGAGCTAGAGAGTTTGAACCTGGTAGAAACCCGGTTGCGCCTCAGTCCGGGCGAAGTGCGAGGTCTGATTCTAAACAACTCACCCGTCCGCGGGGCAGAGGTGGATATTCTTTTACAAGGACAAGACGATCGCACCCTGACCCAGGCGGGGTTCCAGGTTCTATCCGCTCTAGAAGAACAAGCAACCTTGGCGCGGTTTCGACCAGACGGCGATCGTCGCCAACCAGAGATCCAAATTCGTCCCGATCTGGAACGGCTGTCCGCATTGGGGCTGACGATTCAAGACATTGGCAGCACATTGGAAACGGCAGTCCAAGGCTCCGTTCCCACCCAACTGCAACGGGGCAATCGCTTGGTGGATGTGCGGGTTGAGCTAGATGATCAAGATTTGCAGCGTCCTTCCCAACTGAATCAGTTGCCCCTGTTTACTGAAAACAATCAATTGGTACGACTAGGGGATGTGGCACGCCTGGAGGAGGGCGAAGCACCCGGCGAGATTCAACGGATCAACCAGCGACAGGTGTTTTTGATTGCGGGGAACTTGAATCAAGGGGCAAGTCTGGGAGCGGCGCTGGCAGAAGCGGATCAGATTATGAACTCGATCGAGCTTCCCGAAGGCGTGTCTCGGTTGCCGAGTGCTTCGGCGGAAAGCAATCGGCAGATTCAATCGGCTTTGCCGATTCTGGGAGGATTGGCGGCATTTCTGGTGTTTGTGGTGATGGCGGTGCAATATAACTCGTTGCTCGATCCGCTGGTGATTATGTTTACGATCCCGCTGGCGTTGGCGGGGGGGATTTGGGGACTATTTTTTACCCAAACGGCGATCGGGGCAACGGTGATTGTGGGAGCCGTACTGCTAGTGGGGATTGTGGTGAACAACGCCATCATCATGGTGGAGTTGGCAAATCAGATCCGGGAGAGTGAAGGGGTCGATCGTCGCATTGCCATTCTCAAAGCTGCACCCCAGCGATTGCGCCCGATCTTAATGACCACGATCACAACGGTTTTGGGGATGTTTCCCTTGGCGTTGGGATTGGGACAGGGCGGAGAGTTTCTACAGCCCTTGGGAATTGTGGTGTTTTCCGGGCTGTCGCTGGCAACGCTGTTGACCCTGTTTATCATTCCCTGCTTCTACCTCCTGCTGCATGAAAACCCCTGGACAGGATCGACCCGATCGATCGAGGTGGCTCGGCAGCGGGAACGGAGCGATCGGCGTCAGGAGATTACCAGAATAGAAGAAGCGTTGCCGGAGAGTGAGTAGGGAGTAGCCATTTGCAAATTGGGTAAAGAAAAAAAGGGCGCATGAAGTTTTTCAAGAAATAGCGGAGACGGGGAGCTGAGTCAGGAAGATTACTGTATGGCTACCCCAATATCCCTTTTGAACTTGAGTTGATGCTTGCCAAGATGACTAAAGACAGAGAGCGAGCGGTCAGCTCCAACGACAATGCGGTTAGTCAGGAGCGCTATGAACTGTATAAAGCAACCTTTGAGTGGATTGCTAAGTCTATTCGTGAAGGGTTCTATCTAGAGGCCATCAGTCTTGAGGAAAGTTTGATTACCGATCGCCTGGAAAGCTACCTGACTTGGCGCACAGGGATGAATTTTGGCTTTAAGACATTGGGGGAACTTCAGCAGGCAATTAGACGACACGAGCGAGATGCTGATTTGCGACTACTTGTGCTGGATGAACTAGACCAGTGGCGCAGGGCAAGAAATAAAGCTGCCCATGAGATGGTAAAAATTGAAGCTGGAAAGCAGGTGAGTTGGCAGGAGCGGATGATGATCAATCAAGCCGTTGCCACGGTAGGGTTGGAATTGATTCGTAGGATCGATCGACAAACTCGACGATTGCGGCTGTCAGAATCCTAGCTCGACTTTATCGACTTACAACTAGAGCCATTGGATTGTCTTACCCCTTCACAGCTCCAGAGGTCAGCCCTTGGATGATTTGGCGTTGGAAAAACAGCACTAGGGCGATGAGGGGCAGTGTTCCTAATACCGTTGCAGCGGCGATCGCCCCATAGGGAATTTCAAAAATCGACGCTCCGCCCAGTTGGGCAGTAGCAACGGGAATCGTCTTCAAGTCTTCGCGGGTGATGAAGGTGAGGGCAAAGATAAACTCATTCCAGGCAGAGATGAAGGTCAAAATTCCCGTGGTTGCCAGGGCAGGCAACGTCAGGGGCAGGACATGCGCAGTAACAGTCCCACGGTGCTGTAGCCATCCACTCTGGCAGAATCCTCCAATTCCTTGGGCAATTGCTGGAAAAAACTGCGCATCACCAGGATAGTCAATGGCAAGTTGATCGCCGCATAGGGCAAAATCAACGCCAGATAGTTATTGCCCCAGTCCAGCACCTGCACTACCCTGAGCAATCCCAGAAATAACAAAATTGGCGGAAACAAGGTGACGATTAATATAGCTGCCAAAATTAGCCGTTCCCCCTGCAAGCGCAACCGGGCTAGGGCATAGGCAGCGGGCGCACCCAACCCCAATGCCAGCAGGGTAGATGCCGCCGCCACAACAAAGCTATTGAGTAAATAATTAAAAAACGGACGCCGCTCAAACAATTCCCGGTAATGTGCCAGGGTAAAGCGACGGGGCAGGTAGACGGTGGGAATCCGGGCAATATCTTCGTTGACTTTAACGGAAGTCAGCAATTGCCAGAGCACTGGGGCAAGGCAAAAGATCACCATCAGGGCGATCGCCCCCAGCAACACCCACCGGGGCAGGGAACGAGTTGAATTGGCAACAGACGCGGGTTGACGTTTCAGCATGTCAATTTACCCCTCTGGCATTGGCTCTCGATCGGGTCAGAAGGAAACTGGCGATCGCCACCGCCAACACCAATAGCAAAAACGTCACCACCACCAAAGCGGAGCCGTAGCCAAAATCCAGGTAGCGCATCACCGTGGCATAGATATACAGGGAAACCGTCTCCGTTGCTCCACCGGGTCCGCCCCCCGTCATCACAGAAATCAGATCAAAAATTCCAAAGGCTTGGGCGAGACGAAACAGGAGCGCAATCACGATCTGGGGCATCAGCAGCGGCACGGTGATCTGGTGGAAACTCTGCCAAGCACTGGCGCCATCGATCCTGTGGGCTTCGTAGAGGTCGCTAGGAATCGACTGCAAGCCAGCTAGCAAGAGAATGGCAATAAACGGGGTGGTTTTCCAGACATCCGCGATAATCACGGCGATCATTGCCAGGGTCGGTTCTCCCAACCAGTTGATCGTGGTGCTGACCCCCAACCGAGCCAACAGATCGTTCACCACCCCGTATTGATCATTGAAAATCCATGTCCATGCCAGGGCAATCAACGCCGTCGGTAGCGCCCACGGCAGAATGGCGATCGTCCGCACCAGATTCCGTCCTCGAAAGGACTGATTTAATACCAACGCCATGCCCAGACCGAGGAGGAACTCGATCGCCACCGAGATCAGCGTGAAGATCGTGGTATTCCCCAGGGTTTGCCAAAACCGCCCATCCTGCACCATCCGCCCGTAGTTTTGCAACCCAGAGAATTCTGGTTGCAACTGCGTTCCCAGGTTTTGGGTAAAGCTGCTTTGCCAAAAGGCTTGGGCGATCGGGTAGGCAAACACCCCCCCCAGCAACAGCAAGGCGGGCAACGCCAACAGCCAACCCACCCGCCGTTCCCGTCGCATCACTTCATCCGCCATCCGCCACCTCCCGTGGATTGGTTTGACCCAGCAGACTCCGGGTTTCTCGCGCCGCTGATCCCATGGCTGACTCAGCGCTCATTCGCCCAGAGAAAGCGGCACTCAAGTAGCGTTGCAAAATATCGGAGGCTTGGGCGTATTGGGCGATCGGCGGTCGTAGTGCTGCGTTCTCCAACACCTCTAGCATCTCTGGAAAATAGGGATATTGCTCGACGATCGCCGGATCACGGTAGAGCGATCGGCGAGACGGCAAGTACCCCGTTTGCAGAATGTACCCCCGCTGCGTCTCCACGTTGTTGAAGAATTGCATCACCTTCCACGCCTCCTCTGGATGGGGAGTGGTGCTGGCGATGCCCCAGCCCCAACCGCCCAAACAGGCGGCACTCTCACCACCGGGGGCATAGACCATCGGTTTGATGCCCACGTTGCCTTTGACGGCAGAATCGTCGGCATTTAGCAAGGGATAGGCATAGGGCCAGTTGCGCATAAACGCAGCTCTGCCATTCTGGAAGAGGCGGCGGGTTTCCTCTTCCTGGTAGGTGGTGACGCCGCTGGGGGAGATGCCATTGTTAATTGTGCTAATCAGGTATTCAACGGCGGCGATCGCCTGGGGTTGGTCCAGCCCCACGGCTTTGGTCTCAGGGTCAATCCAAACCCCGCCAAACCCCGCTAAGACTTCTACAAACATGGCAGCCACGCCTTCGTATTGCTTGCCCTGCCAGAGGTAGCCCCAATCGGTGGCATCCTGTTCCTGTAAGGTTTGGGCGATGTCGCTGAGTTGTTCAAAGGTTTCCGGGGGGGGTGAGTCCGGCGGCTCGAGCAGGTCTTGGCGGTAGTAGAGTAAGCCAGCATCCGATCGCCAGGGGACGCGATACAAGCCCCCTTCGTAGCGACCGCTTTCTAGCCCCGTGGTCAGGTAGTCGGCGAGGTCTGTGGGGGAGAGGCGATCGCTCAAATCCATCAGCCAGCCAGCAGCGGCAAATTTGGGTGCCCAGACCACGTCCATGTGGATCAGGTCGTAGGGGGCACTGCCCAGGAGGAAGGCGGAGGTGGTCAAGTCCTCGACCAAGTTGGGGGAGTTGGGTCCTTCGACCATAGTCAGTTTGATGCCGGGGTTTTGGGTTTCAAACTCCTCGATCAGGGGGAGGAAACCGGGGGTTTCGGGAGCCAGCATCAGGAAGGTGAGTTCGATGGGGCGTTGGGAGAGGGCGGGGAGGATGATCAGGAGGAGAGTGAGGGTGAAGGAGAGCGCGAGGGTGAGGGGGCGGAGGGGGGGCGATCGAAACCAGTGTTGGATGGGGTGGGTGATTTGTTGGATGGAAGGCATGATGGGTTGTTTACTCTCTTTGGAGTGGGGATTCTTTGTGGTAGGGATTGTTTGATTTTTCCGAGCCTTGGGGGGAACCCCCAAACCCCCGTTAGGGGTGACCTCCCCTAACAACCCCCCCAATTCACTTTCCCACAGGACGGGTTGCGTCCCCCAGACCCCCTCCAAAAAGGTGCAATCAGATCGGGGTCGTTTATTGAAACTAGGGTTTTTATAGGGTGCGTTAGGCTACGCCGTAACACACATATTAAATGTTCATTCTAGATGACGCTCGATCGCTCGTCTGTGAAGCGTTGTAAACAAAGGGTGCGGAAGTGGTCGCCGCGATGCTCGAAGCTCTGGTATTGGTCGAAGCTAGCGCAGGCGGGGGAGAGGAGGACGATGGGGGCGTGAAGTTGCTGGGCTAGCTCGGCGGCGCGATCGATGGCTCGATCCATGGTTTCGACGATTTCGTAGGTGGTGT